>JAYSVR010000435.1:0-4266 GCA_043718445.1 Acidobacteriota bacterium
GATACTTGATCGTTTGGAAGCGCGGCTGTTGCAATCGGGCTTGCTGGCGAAAGGCGCGATCAATCTGGACGACAAGCAATTCAAGCTGGAAGGCAACGCGCAGCAAATCGCGCTGGCGCGTTTGGCTGAAGCGTTTGAATTCAATCGCGCGACGATTGTGGGTACGGCGGATGCGAGCTTCAACGTGAGCGGCGCGTTCGATAACGTAGACAACCTGAAAGTCGAACTCACTGCGCAAGGCCAGAACGTGAACGTCAACGGACGCGACACCGGCGAACTAAAACTGACGGCGCGCACCGACGCCGGCGGACGCATCTCGGCTGAATTGGTGACAGGTATTTTGTCTACTGCTGCCAATGCAGGGAAAAGACAACCCGAAATGATTAAGGCGCAAATCGAATTGCGCCAAGCAGGCAGGCCCGTCGTGATCGAAAGCGATTTGGCTGACTTAGATTTAGTGACGGTGCTGACGGCGTTCGCGCCTGATTACGCCGATACGTTTAAGGGCAAGCTGAACGGCAAGTTGCGCATCGCGGGGCCGACGGTGAATGCGCAGGGCGAGGCTTCGTTCGATGGGTTGCGCGGGCAGGCGCTGTTCAACACGATTGAACTCGCGGTGCGCGGCAATGATTTGCAAATCGCTGTGCCGCTGGCGATTGAGTTTGCGGGTACGCAAATCAAGCTGCCTGAAACGGTCGTCAAAGGCGCAGGCATCGAAATCAAACTCGGTGGCTCGTTGGGTTTACAAGACGAAGCGCGGATGGATTTCGCGGCGAGCGGCGAACTGGCGTTGGCGAACTTGCCTGAACTGATTGCCGACACGCGGCTTGACGGCAAGATATTGTTGAACGGTTTGCGCATTACGGGTACGGCAGAGGAGCCACACCTGACCGGCGAAATTCTGTTGCGCGAAATCGGTGTGACTTCGCCGGATGCGCCCGCCGCGATTGAGCAGGGCAGCGGGCGCTTGACGCTCAACGGCGACAAGGCTGTGCTTGAATCGTTCACGGCGCGCGTCAATGAAGGCACGTTGGATTTGAAAGGCGAAGCGAAATTTGATGGGTTGAAATTGAGCGAATGGCGCGGCGAGTTGGTGTCGAACAATCTCGACATTCTTTATGACGAAGTGCGCGCGACGATCAACGGTAAGCTGACGTTGACGGGCACGCCGCAAGGCCAGTTGTTGGGCGGCGAGTTGACGGTTCCGGCGGCGGAATACACCGGCACAATTGACCTCGACGGCATCACGACAGGGCGCGTCGTGTCATCAAGTCTTGGCAAGTTTCGCGCGCCGGGCATCGGCAATCGCAATCCAGGTTTGCCGCCGATCAATTTGAATGTGCGCGTGACGGCGCGCGATTCGCTCATCATCCGCGATGACGAAATCAATACCGTCGCGACGGCGTTGCTCACTTTGAGTGGCGCGCTCACCGACCCGACGATGACGGGGCGCGTATCGGCAGATGGCGGTACGGTGCGCTTTCGCGGGCAGCGTTACGAAGTCACGACCGCGACGCTGGATTTTTTAGGCAGCGGTTCGCCTACGTTGAACTTGTTTGCCGAAGGCAACACGAGCGGCTATCGCATCAACATCGGTTTTGTCGGGCCGCTCGATCAAATTGATTTAACGCTGCGTTCCGAACCCGATTTGACGCGCGATGAAATTCTTTCGCTGATCGCGACAGGCCGCACCGAAAGCCGCACGACCGGCGGCAGCGATCCGCGTTTTAGTGGCGTAGACACTGTGAGTTCGTTGCTCACCACGCAACTCACCAAACCCGCCGAACGTGCGCTGGGCTTGATTGGCATCAATCGTTTTCAGATTGATCCGGTCTTTCGCCCGAACACGAACCCGGCGGCGCGCGCGACCATCGGCGCGCAACTCGCGCGCAACGTATATTTCACCTTTGCCACCAACCTCGCGGCGGAACAAGACAGCACGGCGCTGCTTGAATACACGTTTTCCAACAGCTTTTCAGTCATCGGTTCGTTCACGCAAGGCGGATCGGGCGGCGGTTCGGGCTTGGCGCGCAACAACGATTTCGTATTGGAAATTCGCGGACGCAAGCGTTTCGATTTGGGCGGCAAGCCGAAAGCCGATCCGAGTTTGGCGACGACGACTCCACCCGAAGAGGATCCAAAAGCAGCGGCGGCCAGCGTACCGGCGGGCATTCGTTTCAACCTGCCGCTGGCCGATGTGCAAGTCGTGACTCCGTTAAAAGATTTGACGTTCAACACGCGACTCATACGCGAATTACTGCCGGTCAAGACGCAGGGCTTCAGCCGTTCGCTGTCGCGGTTGGGCGAACGTCGTTTGAAAAATTACCTGCAAGAGAAAGGTTATTTTTTCGCTGAGGTCGGTTCGCGTTGCGAACCCGTCAATTGTCAGGGGCAAACGCTCAAAGTGCTTTATGACGTAGAACCCGGCGAGCGTTATCAACTCACTGACGTGCGGTTTGAGGGTACGCAAGCAATCAAGCCGCTTGAGCTAGGCAGCGAATTGCAATCGCAACCTGCAAATGCGTTAGGCGGCGTACCGTTCCTCCGCGATTGGGTGGGTGGACTCAAGCGCGGCATCACCAGCAATGAGCGCGTCAAAGCCGATGTCGAAGTCATCCGCCGTTATTTGATTGATCGCGGTTATCGTGACGCGCGCGTGGGGTCACGATTCGCTGTCACCGAAGAGCAGGGCTTAATCGTGGTCTTTGGCGTCGAAGAAGGCGTTAAATCGAACGTCGCCGATGTCGTCGTGCGCGGCAACGGCTTGTTGACCGAAAGCGAGTTGCTCGCCGTCGTGCCGGTGGCGTCAGGCCAGCCGTTTTCATTGACCAATGCGCTCGCCGGCGCGCAACAGATCAAGACGCTTTACACGCAGCGCGGCTATCTTGAGGCCAACGCCGAAGTCGAATTTGTCGAACTCGCGCCTGACCGCGTGCGACTGGTTTATCAGGTGAACGAAGGCCAACAGGCACGGCTGGAAGGCGACGTGCAAGTCGTCGGCACCGACAAGACCAAAATCAACTGGATGCAGCGTTACTACGATTTCAAAACGGGCGACATCATTACGCCCGCCCAGATTCGCAAGACGCAACGCGACCTTTATGCGACGGGCGCGTTCCGCGAAGTCGGCATCCGCGCCGAATCGTTGAATCCTTTTACCGGTACGCACAAGCTCACGATCAACGTCACCGAAGCCAAGCCGCTGCTGTTTGTTTACGGGTTGGGTTATTCGACTGACGACGGCACGCGCGGCTTTGCCAATGGCTTGCGCGGATTGACCGAACTCACTTTGAACAACCTGCGCGGCACGTTGAATACGGCTACGTTGCGCTTGCGCGCCAGTCGCCGCGAACAGTATTCGCAATTTTCTTTTACCGACTTGCGACCGTTTGGCTGGAAGTGGCCTACGACGTTCTCGATGTTTTATACGCGCAATAACGACTTGCGGCCTTTCACGCGGCGACGCGAAAGCATTGACGGCAAAGTCAGCGACGTACTCGAAAATTCATCTTTCGGCTTGCAACGCTTTGCGGCGTTCATTCAAACCGAACGCAAGCTGAACGACATTACGTCGGTGCGGTTTCGTTATAATCTCGAACGCGCGAACCTGTTCAACTTTGAGCAAACCTTTCCTGAGACCGAAGTCACACGCAACGAACGCGCTGTGCGCCTGGGCGTTTTTGCCATCGGCATTTCGCGCGATACGCGTGACAATTTGTTGAACCCTGCGCGCGGGCAGTTGTTCAGCGCCGACAACCTGCTCGCGGCCAACGCGCTCGGCGGCAACGAATCATTCAATAAGTTTTTTGCAAACTATCAGCGTTATCACACTTTCGATCCGGCAACGCGCTGGCTCAAAGATTCGACGCTGGCCTTTTCGGCACGCGTCGGCTTCGCGCGCGTGATGCGTCCCGCCGACCGCGACGGCAACGGTTCGATCAGCGAATCGGAACGCCGCCTGCCGATCAGCGAACGCTTTTTCACGGGCGGCGCGACGACCTTGCGTGGTTTCAAATTCGAGACGGCAGGCAGGCAAGGCATTCTCGCGCCGCGTCTGGCGTGCAGAGAACTGCCCAAGGGCGCTACGTCATGTTTTGAATTGCCCGCGCTCGTGCCGCTGGGCGGCGACGCGCTGACGGTGATGAATTTCGAATTGCGCTATCCGCTGACTTCGCGGATGCGCCTCGTGCCGTTTTATGATTTGGGCAATGTGTTTTATAAAGTCAGTGATCTGAACTGGAAAAATATGACCAGCACGTTGGGCTT
>JAYSVR010000436.1:0-4259 GCA_043718445.1 Acidobacteriota bacterium
GAAAACAAACGGCTTACGCGGGTAGCGTTTTACTGACTTTGGCGATTTGATCGCTAAGTCCTTTATTTGCTTTACAAAATTGAACCCTTGATTCGCATTAAAAGCAATGAGGGGTAGGAAGAAAATTGACCCGCAACGACAAGGTGGGCATAGCCCGATCAAGAAATGCGTCCAAAGGAAAGGCGGAGCCTTTCCTCACATCACTGCGGCGGAGCCGCAAGAGTGTTAGCCCAAACTCACTTGGATGCTTTGGTTTTCTTCCCAGCCTTCTCCGGCAATGCGCTCACAACTGATTTCAAATTCGTCTCGAACAGCTTCAAAATCCTTTTGTATTCATCCGCCCAACTCGCCGGTTGCACGAAGCCGTGATCTTCGACCGGATAAGACGCGAGTTCCCAATTCTCTTTGCGCAACTCAATCAAACGTTGCACGAGGCGCACGCTGTCTTGATAGTGAACGTTGACGTCTACCATTCCGTGGCAGATCAGCAGCGCGCCTTTCAGGTTTTGCGCGTGATAGATCGGCGAGCTTTTCTTATAAGCCTCAGCGTCGTCTTGCGGCTGATTGAGAATGTTCGCCGTATAGCCGTGATTGTAATGCGCCCAATCTGTCACAGGACGCAACGCCGCGCCTGCCGCAAAAACATCAGGCTCAGTGAACAGCGCCATCAGCGTGATGAAACCGCCGTAACTGCCGCCATACAACCCGATGCGTTTGGCGTCAACGCCGTGTTCGGCGACGAGGTATTTCACGGCGTCGGTGTGATCGCTCAAATCCTTGCCACCCATGTGCCGATAGATGCCGGTGCGCCAGTCGCGTCCGTAACCAGCCGAGCCGCGATAGTCTACGTCCAACACCAGAAAGCCGCGCTCCATCAGCAGGTGATGAAACATGTATTCACGAAAATAACTGCTCCACCATTTGTGGACGTTTTGCAGGTAGCCCGCGCCGTGTACGAACAAGACCGCCGCGCCGCCGGGTTTCCAGTTGGCGGGTTTGTAAATCCGTGCCGGAACCATCGCGCCATCACGCGCTTTGAAATTCACGATGGGCGGATCAATCCAGTTGTGGCTCGACCATTCTTCGGTCGGCGAAGTCGTGACGCGCAACGTCGTCACGTCACTGTTAGGTCGCGCCAGATAGAGTTCCGTCGGCTTGTTCGCATAAGAATAAATGTCGGCGAACAGCGATTCGTCGGGCGCGATGGTTACGTCATGCTTGCCCGCGTTCGTCGTCAGTCGCGTACGTTCACCGCCCGTGACGGGCATCGAATAGAGATGATTTTCGTGCGGACTGGCTTCGCTTGAAGTGAAAAAGAACTTCGACTTATCTTGCGAGAGGCGCACGTCTGAGACTTCAAACTTACCTGACGTGAGTTGTTTGGTTTCGTTCGTCGTGACGTTGTGCGAATAGAGATGCGCCCAGCCGTCTTTTTCAGATTCAAAATAAACCGTCGCGTTGTCTGATTGGCTATTTGGCAACCAGCCCAATGTGAACGAACCCGGCCCGCCAATCCATGCGTCGTCGTGCAAGTGGTCAATCACTTTGGTCTTGCCTGTCACCACCTCCAACGACAACACCCAACGGTCTTTGTTGTCAGCCGCACGCGCCAGCAACGCAGCCTGCTTGCCGTCTTGGCTGAATTGCGGACTTGATAATTGCACTTCGCGGTCAACCGATTTGCCGTCAGTGCCATTCGTCTTCTGTCCATGCTCGACGTATTTTACTTCGCCGTTTTCGACGTTGATGAGGGCGATGCGATTGCGACCTTGCGCGTCGCCGACTTTGGTGCGCGCGGGAATGTCTTCGGTATAAGCCGACTCGGTGATGTAATTCGGCACGATGGCGCTCTTTGAACCCGTTGCCGGTTGAATCACCGAAGCCACAACATATTTGCTGTCGTGCGTAAGCGTGAGATTGGCTACGCCTTGTCCCGCAGGCACGTCGAAAGGTTTGCGCTTCTCTTGCGCCTTGCGTTTGGCTTCGCGCGCTTCGCGGTCGGCGGCGCGTTCGCGGACGTATTCGAGCAATTCCTTTTCTTCTTTCTTGAGCGTTTCCTGGCTATTGAGCTTTTTGTCTTTAGTTTCTTTTGGCGGCTCTTGCGGCTTGGGTTCAGCTTGCGGCTGTTGATCTTCCATCAGGCTCGAACCATCGGCGCTGTCGGCGCTGCGTCGTCCGCCGCCTCCGCCAAAAGCTGCGGGCGGCGCAGCCGCTCCGCCCGTACGAATGTCTGTGAGTTGTTTGAGCGCGCCTCCGTTGAGCGGCATCACAAAAAGATTATTGTTGCGCGTGAAATAAACGCCTTGCTGATCGGCGGTGAAACGCGGCGTGTTTTCGCTGTCGCTGGTTTCGGTCAGGCGGCGGCGTTCGTTTTTGGTGTGGTCAAAAAGCCAGATGTCGCCTTCTTCGGCAAAGACTGTCAGGCGTTTGTCTTTCGATAAATCACCCGCCAACGGCGGAGCCTGTTTGGCTTCGTCTTCGCTGAGTTTGCGCAAGCCCGTGCCGTCGCGGTTTACGACGTAAAGGTCAGGGTCTTTCAGTCGCGGTTCGCCCGCGCGCTTCCAGCGGAAGTAAACGCGCTGGCTGTCTTGCGACCAATAGACGCGCGTAGGTTCATAACCCACCAGATCAAAACCGCGCATGATGTTGTCTACGGTGAGATCGAATTTTTTAGGCGCAGTCTGCTGCGCTCTGACCGGCGCAATCCATATATGTGTCAGGGCGAGCGCCAGCAGCCATACGAACAAGCGAACCTTCATCGTGTTTTCCTTTGTGTGGTTGGAATCGGCAATTACGGCGCGGAGTGTATCGGCTGTTTCGTCAGACGGGCAAGCCCAGTGCGGCGAAGCCTATGGAGTGCGGCGGCTGCGCCGCCGCTTTCCCATACCGATTGATTGAAAAGCGCTGTGGGGAAAACAGTGTCACCTTCGGTTCGAGCATTGCGCGCAAAGCCAAATTGAATGGAAAGCGGCGTCTTCGATTCAACCATTGCGCGCAAAGCCAAATGGAGTGGGAAAGCGGCGTCGCAGCCGCCGCACTCCAAAGGCTTCGCCAGACGCTCAGGCGTCGCACTCGTCCAGCGTCGCGCGGGCGACTTCGAGCGTGCGCAACGCGATCTCGGCGGCGACTTCATCCAGCTCCGCCAACTCAGCCAGATGTTTCACTTCAGCGGGCAGGCTGAAATAGCTGAGCGCGCACAGTACTTTGGTTTCGGCTTCGGTAAAGTCGCGCGCCAAGTCGCCAAAGGTGAATTCGAGCGGATCGTTGTCAGGCGGGCAAGTGCGCAAAAACGCGAGCGCGTCGGCCAGCGTGCGGCAGCTTCCGCGTCCGAGTTGACCGGCGACCCAACGCAACAGCAAAGGCTTGCCGCCGGTTTGTTGATGCAACGCGCGGCGTTCGGCTTCGCTGGTTTTCGCCAACAACGTATTGTGCCGCGCCAGATCGTTGAGCGTTTCGAGCCCGGCGGCTTCGTCGAGTTGTTCGAGAATCAGCAACTCAGAGCCGGAACCGATGCGGCGGCGACTGGTCAGAATCGCCTTGCAACCTTGCGGCAAACGTTTGACGAAGGTCAGCAAGCGGTCGCGGTCGTCTTTGGTCAGCGATTCGAGATTGTCGAGAATCAGCAACGCCTTCGTCTCGCGCAACGCATCGTGCAACAGCCGGACGCGCTGGTCTTCGGGCGACTTGTTGATTTCGGGCTTGCCCAATTCGCGGGCGAGTTCGTTGAGCATCTCTAAAAAGCCCGGCAGCAGGAAGCCGCCCAACTTGCGCTCACCGTCGTCTTCTAACTCGCGGTCTTTCACCGACAGAAAGATGATGCGGTCGAATTGCGCAGGCTGACACGCATAAGCCGCGCGCACCGCCAGCGAAGTCTTCCCCATCCCGCCCGGCCCATCAATCAATACGCCCCACGTACGCGACTCAGGGTCGAGGGCTTCGGCAATCTGTTTCAATTCTTCGGTGCGGCCAAAGAACGATTGCAAGCGCGGCAGATTGTTCGGCACAGCCGATTTGAATACGGGCGAACTGATGGCGACAGGTTTGGTGTAATGGTCTTTGGGATGGCCTTCGTTTAGGGCTTGTCATTACCCAAATCTTTGCATGGTTTCAGCCTGCGAACGCAGGCGGCGGCATAAAGCCTGGGGTGAAGGCGTTAGCCGTAACCCCAGGAGAAGTGAGCGTCGAGATCGCCAGCCCGCGAAGGCGGGCGGCAGCTCGTGAAAACCGAACCGCATCGTTACTGATGGCTGTCGCCCGCT
>JAYSVR010000437.1:0-4257 GCA_043718445.1 Acidobacteriota bacterium
GAACGACCAAAGCTCTTTGCCCGTCGCGGCGTTCAAACAATGTATGACTTTGTCGCGTCCGCCGAGAATCACTTTGCCGTCCAGCACGGCGGCGGATGAATAAAAAGGAAACTGCCGCGTCGGATGCAAATAGCGCCAGACGCGGCGGCGCGTCTTGAGGTTATAGCTCAAGACTTCGTTGCTGAAGTTGCCGAAAAAAACTTGATCGCCTACGGCAGTGACCGAAGCGCCCGTGTTGCCGATGCCCGGCAGGTTGACGACTTCTTTGCCGTCACTGACGCGGATGCCGTGAAAGATTTCGTCGCAGCCGGCGAAATAGGCTACGCCGTTTATGAGGCAGGGCGTGCCGTGAACGTAGTTTTCCGTTTTATAGCGCCACGCCGTTTTGCCGGTGCGCGCCTCGAAGCAATACAGCGTGCCGTCATACGAACCGATTAAAACTTTATCGCCGACTACGATGGGCGAGCATTTGATCTCGCCGTCGGTTTTATATTTCCACACGCCTTGCCCATCCGCCGCGTTGACCGCGTGAAAGGTGCCGCCCAAGTCGCCCGCGAAAACCAATCCGCTTGCCACCGTCGGTGAAGAGTCGCCAATCGCGTCTTCGCTCGCATAACGCCACTTCACCTTGCCGTCCCACAACCCCACGGCGAGCATCTGGCCTTTGGCATTGGGCAAACCCGCGCCGACGTATACGGTCGCATCCACAATCGCGGCGGAGGATTCGATGATTTCGCCGCACGTCACCGCCCACATCTGTTTGAGTTGCGGATTGATCGTAGTCGGCGAGATGCCCGTCAGCATTGGGTTGCCGCGAAACTGCGGCCAGGCGTCAGCCGATTGAGCGGCGACTTGCGAAGGTAAAAGGGCAGCCGTCGCCAGTGCGGTCTGGCAAATAAAATCACGGCGGGAAATTACGTTCATAGCAATCGGTTCTTCTCCTGAAATTTGTTTAGCGGAAAACTACTTTGCCAAAAGCATAAAGCCATCAGCAAACGAAGGCGAGTCTGCTGATGGCTTTGATTGTTAAGGTCGGCTGGTTGCTCAACGGAAGCTGAACGTCAGCATCACCCCCAACCAATCATCGGTGGTACGGCGCGGCAGATTGCTGCTGAAGACGCCGCCTTCGGTCGTCACACGGTAGTATTTAGCGGTGACGCCTATGCCAAACATCGGCTTGATCTGATAGCGCAACTGCGCCATGCCGTACCAACCCCAGCCCGAACGTTTCTCACAAGTGAGACAGGTAAAGCCTGGCGGATTATTGAAATCGTTGTCATCGTTATCGGTGTCGCTGGGAATAAGCTCGACGTAAGCGGCGTAAGCGGCTCCACCGCCGACCGAAAATTTCAGCGCGCTATCGCGCGGCGTCAGATAAACGCGCGGCCCGAAGTTGAAGAAAATTTCGACATCATCTATGTCACGGAACTCACCCGGCAGCACTTCTTCGCGGCGCGGCGAACCGATCCCTTCGAACAAAAAATCTATGCCTGCGTCGAGTTGCACGCGCGGGGTGTTGAAAGGACGAACGCCAACGAGAAAACCTCCACCCACCGTTGACCTGATTAACTCGGTATCACGCAACTGGCCGCCCGGGCGAAAGCCACCGACTGAGACTTCAAAGCCGACTCGCGGATGTGATGATTGACCTTGTGCCAACGCAGTTGGTGAAAGCGGTTCAGGTTTCAGCGCAAGCGCAGCGCGTTTTTCCATCGGAGAAAAATCAGGTAACACGAGTTGCCAGTTTGATGGAGCATTCGTGCGGGTTGAAGCAATGATTTCGTGAGAAGTCTCAGCCGCAAGCTGAAGCGGTTCGATTTGCGCCGAGGTTAAAGATGCCAAAGAGGTCAGTGAGAACAGCGCGATGCAACAAAGAGTGATTAAACGCATAACTTCTTTTTACTCCTTTTGATGAGCGAACAGTTTCAATGAGATTCGAGGGGCGCTGAGTTTAGTTTTCTCATCAGTGCGTCGCAAGAGGCTTATGAAAAAAACTGAAGCATAAATTTTTTGCTATGGCTTTACGCAAAATAGCCACGAGGGAAAGGGCGTTTCCTTCGTGGCTATGGTGATAAAACAACCGCCAAACAACCGATTAGGAGTTCGTTATTGCGAACCCGCCGCTTTCGCCGGAACCGCTGCGGCAGTGACCGCCAACGAATAAATCTGATTGCGATTCATGATGATCAGCGCGCCGTTCGCGGGCACGGGCGTCGAATAAACCGAACTGCCCATATTCACTTCGCTGATGAGTTTCTTTTCTTTGCCCGCTTGCATCACGACCACGTCGCCGTCTTCGTCGCCCAGATAAACCTTGCCGTCAATCACGACGGGCGAACCCCAAATGGCGGCGAATAGATCGTGCGTCCAATAGGCCTGGCCGGTCTTGGCGTCTACGCAATGCAGGAAGCCTGAGAAGTCTGAGTAATAAACCAACCCGTCGTGAATCGCGCACGTCGAAACCGTCCGGCGAATCTTGTCGTATTGCCAGACCAAACCGATCTTGGTGATGTCGCCGCGTTTGGTGGGATCAATGCAATACATATGGCCTACGCCCTCGCCGTGTTCGGGGTCTTGCCCGTTGGCGAGGTAAACCTTGCCGTCATACAACACCGGCGTAGCGATGATTTCGTTGCGCGTTTTCGGCCAGACCGAATCTTTCGGGTTCGTATCGAACGACCACAGCAATTTGCCGTCGGCCACTGTGTAAGAGCGCACCCAGCCGTCGCCTTCGCCGATGACGACTTGTTCGACATCGCCGAGCTTGCCTACGGCGGGCGAAGACCATTGGCCGTGCAGAATCTTGTCTTTGACTTCGTTGACTTCCCACACCAGTTTGCCGGTCTTTTTGTTGACCGCAATCATTGAAGGAGCTTTGGGCGAAGGAATGTTCACGTGGCTTTCATCTTGCCCGTTCGAGGTGCTGATGAGAATCAAATCGCCCCACATCACCGGCGAAGAGTTCGCCATATTGTGCGGATGATTGCCGACCTCTTCCATCATATCGAAGCGCCTAACCACATCGGCGTCGAACTTGCCTTTGAACTTTTCGTCTTTCACGTCGCCGTCGTTCTCGTCATCACGAAAGCCCTTGGCGTCGAGACAAACCAGTTCGGCGCGGTTCGAGACGTAATAAACTTTTTCACCCTCGACCAGCGGCGAAGAGCATACGCCCTGAAACGGCCAGTCGTTGACGCGCCCGGCGGTGAGCTTTTCGTGCGTCGCCTGCCACAAAAACTCGCCCGTCTTTTCGTCGAAGGCCATGACTACGCCACGGTCGCCGCCCTGTTTGGGGTCGCGCAAGGCTTCGTTATTCGTACCGACAAAAACCACGCCGCCCGCTACGACCGGGTTGCCGTAACTTTGCGAACCAACCGACGAAACCCATTTGACGTTGGTCTTTTTCTCGACATTCCACGTCGTCGGCAAACCCTTCATCATCGAAACCATATTGCGATCTGCCGTGCCGCCCCACATCGGCCAGTCTCCGCTGCCTGGGTCAGAGGCCGCGACAGAACGCACGACTCGCGCTGGACTGAAATACGTGAATGCCGTCAAGCCAAGCGCGAGCGCGGCTACGACAAAACAGATTTTGAATATCAATAATTTCATTTTGGATTTCATATTGCTCCTTCAAATGACGACAGAGTTATTTGAGTAACTCAGCATAAATGTCGTCCTCTTCGTTGTCCCAGATTTTGTCTAACGCGGACTGGCTCACACCTAACCAAAAAGCCGAATCGTCAACCACCGGAACCTCTCGAACTTCTGCACCTTCAGGCAACGCTACCTTTTCCTGCAAGTGAATTTGCCCTTCTTTTACCACTGCGCGAACTGTGTTGAGCATAATTTTCTCTCAATCAATCTATTCGTTCGATCTTTAGCCTTGCGCCAGCGTTTCAAACAACTCACGATTTTGTGCGATCAAACGCCGCACAAAAGGTTCGGCGCTTTCACTGAAGCGGTTGCCGCTGTCGGCTGCCACAGGTGGTTGCTGTGCCAGCCAGATTTCCAGCGCAGCAACTGCTACGGCTTCCGCTTTCTTTTCAGGAATTGCGCGCGCGCGTAATTGCTCGGTGATGGTATTAGGTAACTCAATCGTCAATGTCATGACTTCAATTTTTCCAGTCAACTTTTTCAGTTAGCGGGTGTTCGCCATCACCTTGATGTTATCGAAAAAGATTTCGTTCGAGCCGTCGGCGAATACGCCTGCGCTGCCCAATTTGTTGCCGATGGGATCCGTCCATTCGATCATCC
>JAYSVR010000438.1:0-13729 GCA_043718445.1 Acidobacteriota bacterium
ATCTCAGGCTGATTCTAAAGGACTTATCCTGTCAGAAAAATTAGCCCTGCTTTCACTCCAGACTTGTGTAGTGACTAATGGTTAAAACGCCCTTGCGACGTTCGCTCGTAACCTTACCAGTCGTGAACGACTGGCCTATTTGCCGCTGCGCTGCAAAGCCCGTTGTCACGGACTGGAAATGGTTAACGAAGCTCTTTGGAGTGCTGCGGCTCGACGCAGCTTTGTTACGCCTATTGATCGTGCAAGCCGTAGTTGGAACCACACGCCTCGCGTTTCCTGTCATCGTTCGCCAAGCCCAGTGGAATGGGAAAGCTGCGTCAAGCCGCAGCACTCCACAGGCTGCGCCGCTTTTCCTGAGAGGCGAAGCTTTGGAGTGCTGCGGCTCGACGCAGCTTTGTTACTCCTCTTGCTCGTGTAAGCCGTGGTTGGAACCAGACGCCTCGCGTTTCCTGTCATCGTTCGCCAAACCCAGTGGAGTAGGAAAGCTGCGTCAAGCCGCAGCACTCCACAGGCTGAAACCGCCAAGACGGGCTGCTAAGCTCCCGGCGCAAAAGGCGGCGCGGCGGAAGTCGGCTACGGCAAACGCGCCAGCCGCAAGGAACCAGCAAACGGGGCGAATACTTTGGAGCTTCTCTCACTCCGGCGGCTTTTATTTGAGGTACTGCCGGAATGGGTGCTGGGAAAGGGGAAGGGCGGAACGGCTCCGTCGGGCAAGGTGGTTGAGCAGCTTGGGCAAAAAGGAAAAGGCGATTTGAGGAAGGTTAAACTCCCCAACTCGCCTTTTGTTTTCTCAAGCTCGTTTTTGCGAGTGCAAAATTACGCTTGAATTTCTCGCCCCATAGCGTGAACAATTTTATGCAATTTCAACGGATTTCTGCGTTGCTCAAAGCGACGAGTCCAACAGAATAATCATTCTGTTGGACTCAAAACCTACTCTCAGCCAAGTAGTTATTGGCCAGTTTTAGCCTGAGGTTGCTTAATTCAGTATAAGCTCCATCTTTCTTTGTCTGGCAAGAATTTGTGGCTGCCTTTGCGCCTTGAGATTTCAAGTAAGTTTCTTGGCTGCAATCCCAAAATTGTTGAATAGCTTTCCTTGTCTCAATCCATGACCGGGTGATTTCCTCTTTGTCGCCATAGTAGAGGTAAATATTTAATTCAGCAATTTCACGGTCGGCATACCACTTTTCTTCAGCATCATTTGTATTTTTAGCAATCGAATCCAGCGCTTGATTTGAAAAGCCATCGTAAAGCCCTTGAGCAATCGCTAATCTATCATCTGCCGCGCTAATTGTTTTAGCTATTAGCTTATATATATCCGTTATTGCCTCCCGCTTTCTAACCCGCTCGGCCTCGAAGCGAGCGAGGCTGGCTTCTCGGGATTTCGCAGATAGTTGGGTCAAGTAACTTCCACCAATTGAAAGGAAGGCTGTAATAATAGCAGTTGCCAATGACGCAAGAATAGGCGATTCCCACCATTTTTGCTGCTTTGTGTCTGTAAGGCTTTTCTCTGACATCGTGTCACCGCGCCACTAGTAAATTAAGAACCGAGCGAACGTATATATTACTTAAGATAAATGGACTATGTTTCTCTATATTTTGAGTCTGACTAATGAAGCTTTGCCACGTTTAGGAGTAGGAGTAGGTCTAGGCCTAGCACGGCAAGGGACTTTACATTGTGGCCTTTCTTGATCATTTTTTCGGTCTTGATCTGCTTTTTCCCTCGGCGGAACTTTTTGTGGCGGAACTTTTTGTGTAAGTAGATTATTGATAACAATAAATTTCCCATACGATAATTCTGGTAAGGAATGCTGAATAACAACACTCACCATTACAAAAGAAAATAGTAAAACGAACAACTGGCAACGCATTTCACTCTCCAGTAAGAAATAACTCCGATAGTCATTAGGCATGGCGACTTATTTAGCTGAAGTCTCTCCATGAATACAACACATTAACTATTGTTGTATTCGCACTAATTCCTCGCCAATAAATGCAACAACTTACAGAAAAGATTGACTGCTCGAAAAACACTGAAGTGTTGCACTCAGTTTTCGCTTGCTGACGGGCAAACCATAAGCCCAGTCGCATTGAAGCGCAAATGTTGCACCATTCCTCAGCATGAAAGAAATCACTGAAATGTTGCACTGTCTGAAAATTCGTCTCATTCACTGCCCTACCGAGAACGCCCCCTATCATCCAACGCAAACACAAACAGCCCTTGCCCCGCGATGGTCGCTACGTATTGCCGCCCGCGAATCGCGTAGCTGATCGGATTGTTCACAATTTGATAGCCCGCCATAAATTGCCACAACGCCTTACCCGTGCGCGCGTCGAGGGCGTAAAAATAGCCTTCGCTGCTGCCGCCGAAGACCAGCGAGCCGCCCGTCGCCAGCAAGCCCGCCATCGCCGGAGCGTGCAGGCGGAAAGCCCAACGCTCAGTGCCCGTCAGCGCATCGAGCGCCTTGACGACGCCGTAAGGCTCTACGCCCGCGAGATCGCGTCCGCCGCCGCCTTCGAAAAGATCGCCCGCGTGGTAGCTCGCCGTCGCTTTGAAAAAGTATTGCGGATGATTTTCGCGCGCCAGCACGTAAAACCAGCGGGTCTGCGGGCTATACGCCGGGCTGTACCAATTCGTCGCGCCGCCCAGGCCAGGATAAAGCAATGTGCCTTCGGCTGAAGGTTCGATGTTCGGCAATTTCAGCGGACGGCCACGCGCGTCCAAGCCGCTCGCCCACGTCTGTTTGATGTAAGGCGTGCCGCGCAAAAATTCGCCGGTTACGCGGTCGAGCACGTAATAAAACGCATTGCGATTGGCTTGCGCGATCAGCTTGCGCGAGCGTCCGTTGAGAACAGCATCAAACAGGACGGGCGTTTGATTGGCGTCCCAATCCCATACGTCGTGGGGCGTGAATTGAAAGTGCCAACGCAACTTGCCCGTGTCGGCGTCGAGCGCGAGCAAGCAATCTGAATAAAGGTTGTCGCCCGCGCGTTCGTCGCCGTTCCAATCGGGCGCAGGGTTGCCCGTCGTCCAATAAAGCAAATTCAACTCGGCGTCATAAGAACCCGTCACCCACGTAGGCGCTCCGCCCGTGCGCCAGCTTTCGTTGGTCGGCCACGTCTCGCTGCCTGCTTCACGGGGCGCGGGAATCGTCCAGAACCGCCACAGCCGCGCGCCCGTCGCCGCGTCGTAACAATCCAGAAAGCCGCGAATGCCGTATTCGCCACCGGCTACGCCGACGATGATTTTGCCGTTGAGCGCGAGCGGCGCTGCGGTCATCGTGTATCCGAGTTTGTAATCAGCCGCGATGACATCCCACAGCACCTTGCCCGTATGCCGATTGAGCGCGATGACGTGTGAGTCAAACGTATTGTGATAAAGCGTGTCGCCCAGAATGGCGAGGCCGCGATTGGGAATGCCGCAACAGCCCCGCGCGTCAGATGCTGTCGTGCGGCGATACGTCCACAACGGACGCCCCGTGCGTCCATCGAGCGCCGTGATGACGTGCGGCTTTTCGCTGAGATAGATCACGCCGTCTACGACTAATGGTGAGGCTTCAACTTTGCCCGCATCGCGCATTTGATAAACCCACGCAGGCTCAAGACGCGCGACGTTAGCCGTATTGATTTGCTTGAGGGATGAATAGCGATGGCTTTGATAATTGCCCGAATAGGTCAGCCAGTTGTGCGGCTCGCGCTCGGCGTGACGGATGCGTTCGTAGGTGACCTGGGCGGTTGCTGAAAGGGTGAGAAAAAGGAGCGCCGCACAAAGGATGGCGGTACGGGGAGCGTAAGCGACCTGAGCCTCGGCGGCGCGTGCCTTCGGATCAATTGACGCAGTGCCGAGGCTCAGGTCGCTCACGCTCCCCGTACCGCCCTTCGTTTTCATCGTTCACCTCGCAAAGACAAGAGATACGCCACGACATCATCCAATTCAGTTTGGCTCATAACATCTCGATAACTCGGCATCGAAGTCTTGCCCCAATCCTTATGCAACGCACGCAATTCGCTTTTGAAAAACGAATGCACGCGGCCTGACGGTTCGCGCAAATGAATCGTGAACGTGTCTTCATTCACGCGCACGCCGCTGAGGCGCTGGCCTAATTTGGTCACCACGCGCACCTGCAAAAAGTTATCGGCCACCGCAGTACCCGGACGATATTGCGCATAGCTTTTCGGCACGTCCGCCGCCGGATCAATCAATGACGTGAGCAAGTGTTTCGCGCCGCGCCGCAAACCGATGTCGCTCAAGTCAGGGCCGTATGCACTGCCGCGCCCGTTCACGATATGGCACGCCGCGCAATTGCCTTTGCCCGCGTAAAGCCGTGCGCCGCGCTCCACGTCGCCCGCGACTCGTTCGATGGGACGCTGCGCCAACTCGCGCACATAAGCCACCAGCAATTTGAGTTGCGCTTCGTCAAGGCGCGAACTCGGCATCTCGGTTCCGGCGATGCCTGCTTTGATAATGTTGAATAGAGAGGCTTCGTCAGTCGCGCGAACTAATCGCGGCACAGCGAGCGGCGGGCCTGAATTGCCTTCGCCCGTTTGACCGTGACAGGCGGCGCAATGCGTTTGATAAAGCTGCGCGGCGGTTAAAGCCTGGGAGCGCCCGCTTCCCAACAGGCTGTAAAAGAAGCCGCAAAGCGTTCCGAATAAAATTGTCGTGCGCAAAACCCATAGAGGAAAAGGATGCTGCGCAGTTTTTTTTATAGCCCGCTGGGAAGCGGGCGCTCCCAGGCTTTTACTCATATCCAATCGCTTCAACCACCCGCAAATGATAAGCCTTGCGCGCTGGCCACCACGCCGCGCCGATGGCAATCACGATGGCGCAAGGCAAGGCCAGCGCAATCCACTTCCACGGCATGGCAAAGGGAATGGTGAAGCCGCCGATCATCGAGGCCGCCGTACGAACTAAAAAATAAGTATTGAACGCTCCGGCAATCACGCCGGTGAATAAGCCAATCAAGGCGATGGCGACGGCTTCGAGCAAAATCATTTTGCGAATCTGGCCGCGTTCGGCACCGATGGCACGCAGCATGCCGAGTTCGCGTTGGCGTTCGGAGGTCGAAATAATCAGTGTATTCACAATGCCAATCGTGGCCGTGAAAACTGAAATCAGGATTTGCATGTTCGTCATGGCAAAGAACACGTCGAGCAGTTTCATGATGAAATCGCGCCATTCCTGCCGCGTATAAATAAACGCGCGCTGTTCGCCTTTCAGCGCCTTTTGCAAACGGCCTTTGAATTCGTTGCGGTCGTAACCGGGCTTGAGGTTGATGTCCATGATGTCAATCGCCGCGTCGCCCCAATACTTTTTATAGACTTCGCGTTCGATGAATACCGCGCCTTTTTCTGAGGTGTAATCTTCGACCAAAGCCGCGACGCGGCGCGTGAACGGAGCCGTCGGCGCGGGCAACGTAATCGAGTCGCCGACCTTGACGCCATAACGCGCGGCGAAATTTTTCGACACCATCACACCTTCTTCTTTGACGAGTTGGCGGCGCGCGACTTCAGGGTCTGCGCCTTCGAGCAACGAATTGCCCGCGCGCGCAAACCATCCGTCGAGTTCGAGCGCGAGCAAGGCGCATTGATCGTCGGCGTAAGGCACAAACAAAAACCTCACGTTCTCAATGCGGTTTACGCCCTCCATTGCTAGAATCTTTTGGCTCAAGGCTTCGCTGAAATGCCAAGTCTTGGAGCGCGCGCCGTCAGGCGTAGCCGTTACGAACAAGTCAGCGTTGATCGAATTAGTCATCCAGCGATCAACTACGTTTTTATAACTCAACACATAAGCGGCGGTCGCAAAGACAAACATCAGGCCGATCATCAACGCGCCCACCGTTGCCGAAGTGCGGCGCGGCGCTTGAATCATTGCGTCAACGGCGAGTACGCCTTCCTGCCCGAACACCTTGTCCATCAGCGGACGCAACGCGCGCGCTGTCCAGACTGACAAACGCGGCAAGATGATCGTCATCCCCGCGATCAACAACACCGCGTAACCGAACTGGAAAAACAATCCGACTTTGAGCGGCATAAAGTGAATCAAGCTCATGCCGACGGCGATCAATACGAGGCCGAAAATCAATCGTGCATTACTCAAAACGTCTTCGCGTCCGCGCGCTTCTAGGTTGTGCAACGCGGCAATCGGATTGAGTTGCGAAGCCGCATACGCCGGAAGCCACGCCGCAATCACCGAAGCCAACGCACCCAACCCAAACGCGAGCAGCGCGTAATCCCACCGAAACACGGGCGGCTGTTCGGTTGAGACCAGGCCGAAAAGTTTATCGGCAATAGTACTCATAATTCTTTCGACGATGACGGCGAGCGCGAAACCTCCGGCGACGCCCAGCGCCGAACCGAGCAAGCCCATCACAGCGGCTTCGCCTAAAAACATGCGGCGAATGTTGAACCGTTCGACGCCCACGGCGCGCAATACGCCGATCTCTTTCCAGCGTTGATTCACCGCGATGCTGAACGTGTTGAAGATGATAAAAATGCCGACCAGCAAGGCGATAAAACTGGTGATGGTCATCCCGATGTTCATGGCTGAGATAGTGCTTTCAAGCTGTTCGCCGCGCGCGCTGGGTTTCTCAATCGTGATGCCCGAGGGCAAGCGTTGTTTGAGCCTTGCGCGCAATTCATCAACTGTGATGTCTGACTCGTTCATCACATCAATGCGGTCGAAATTTTTGCCGCGCCCGAATACGAATTGCGCGTTGAAAACATCCATCACGGCGATTTGTCCGCCGAAAACTTCGCCGATGCCTTTGGGTGAGAAAATGCCGCGCACCACGAACTCGCGGCGGCCTTGCGAAGTGTAAAGCGGCAGCTTGTCGCCTTCTTTCAAATTGTTTTTGTCGGCGAAGGCGCGCGCAATCAAAATCGAGTCGGGCTGTGATAACGCGACGAGCGGATCGCTCATCTGCGTGCTTGATTCGTCAAACTGGTATTCGCGCAACTCGCGGTCGCCCACCATGTCTACGCCCACGATCATCAGGGTTGAGGCATCGTCGTAATCAGTGTTAGCGATGACTTCGACGACAGGTTCAGCCACTTTCACACCGGGCGTATCGCGCACCGTGTCCCACACCGATTCGGGAAAGCCCGTTTCGCCGCCTACGATTTGCAACGTAGCCTTGCCCGCCAGTTTCTCAATCGTCGTCGTCAGCGAATTCAACAACGTGACGTTGGCAGTGCGTACGGCAAAGAAAACCGCTACGCCCAGCGCAATGCCTACGACGGTGAGCAGCGTGCGCAGCTTGTGCCGCCGCCATTGTTGCCACGTGATTTGTGCGAGCATTGAGAACATCTATCAGTCCTTGATTGTCAGGGGCACGCTCGGCGAACGACGCCCTTGATAACTGACGCTGAGTTTGGTGGTTTGCGCGACCGTTTCGGCGGGCAGTGGCGCGATGATTTCCCACACGGCATTCATCGCCAGAAACGAAACGTCGCGCGGTTGGATGGTCATCGCGCCGATATGCAACAACGTATTCGTCGTGTCGGCTGCTTCATCCAGTCCGGCGGCGAATACGCGCAAGACCGATTTGGGGCCGCTGGCGTGCAGGTCTACGCCGCCGTCGTGTTCGTTACCGAGTTGCGTGATCACCGGCGGCGGAATGTCAGCAGGCAAAATTTCAATCCTCACGGCTTTAGTCTGGCGTCCGTCAGGCAGGTGCAAGCACACGGTTATTACACCCAGCGGCACGCCGTTCGGAACATTCGCTTTGACGACGAATGGTTCGCCCTCGGCGTAATTGCCCGCCAACGCATCGTCTATCGAAACATCCTGCGGCCCAGTATAAAAAGGCTGATTGCTTACGTTCGACCATTCAAGCTGAAGCTGATTGCAATCCAAAACCGAAGAAACCAATCCCGAAACGTACAAAGCCAAGCAGGCTTGCGCGCCGCGCGCGGGAATGGCTTGCGTTGAAAGATCGTCCGCACGACCAAACGCCACGATGCGCGGCTCATCGGTTGTGCTTTCACCATTCAGCGGCTTGCGCAATGTCGTCCAGCAGTACTGCGTACCGTCGCCGACGACGCGCACGACTTGCGCGCCGAGTTCGCGCGCCAAGGCGCGGCTGTCGGCTTCGCCAAACGAAGCGCCCGTCCAGGTGTTTTTCGGAAGCGCTTCAAACTCGGCATTGCTGATCGCCGAAGCGCCGTACATAAACACGCCGCCCGGCGCGAGCGTGCGATAAGCGTCGCGTATGTTCGAGACGATGGCGTCGCGCGCAGGCACGTGTTGAAAAACGTAAGCCGAATAAATCGTGTCGAAATGGTGGTCGGGGAAAGCTTGAAAGTTGACGCCGCTGGTTTCGTCAAAGTGCGCGTTGGGCAAGTCTTTGAGGCGTTCGCGCGCCTGTCGAATCATTTCGCCTGACACGTCTACGCCGTGGACTTCGCCGTATACGTCGGCGAAATGGCGCGTCATACGGCCTACGCCACAGCCGATTTCGAGCAGGCGCAACTGCTTCGGATTACGTCGCCACGTGAGCGCAGGCAAGAGCGTGAAAAAGTTCGCGCGCAAATCTTCGCGGCACGATTCGTCAAACTCTGCTTCGGTTTGATCGAGCTTATAAGTGTTGATGTACCACTTGGCATTGAGTTCGGCGCGTTCGTTCCAGTCGCGCTTCATCTCGGCGGCGGTGTCGTTGATGGTGTTCATTCGATTATTGATGTGCCGCTGTCGCCAACGGGCGAACTTGTTCTTCTTTGATGATGTGTCCGTCACGCAAGCGCAAGATGCGGTCGCAATGGCGCGCGGCTTCTTCGTTGTGCGTCACCATCAAAATCGTAGCGTTGAATTCGCGGTGCAAGTCATCCAACAAGCTGAGAATCTCTTCGCCGGTTTTGCTGTCGAGGTTGCCGGTGGGTTCATCGGCCAATAAGACCGGCGGCTGAAAGATCAACGCGCGCGCGATGGCTACGCGTTGGCGTTCGCCGCCTGACAACTGATCGGGGCGATGCGTCGCACGTTCGCCGAGGCCTACGCGCTCAAGCATTTTCAAGCCACGCGCTTCGGCTTCGCGTTTGGCAATGCTTTGCAAACGCAGCGGCAGCGATACGTTTTCGACGGCGGTCAGCGTAGCCAACAAATTAAACGTCTGAAAAATCATCCCGACTTTTTCGCGCCGCAACCGCGTACGCCGGTCGTCATCCAGCGCGGCGATGTCAGTGCCGTCAATCAAGACTTCACCGCTCGACGGATCGTCCAGCCCGCAAATCAAATTCAACATCGTAGACTTGCCCGACCCCGAAGGCCCCATCACGGCTACGCGCTCGCCGCGCGCGATGTGCAAGGTCACGGTTTGCAAGGCCGCCACTTTGCCGTCGCCATAAATGCGCGACACGTTATTCAATCGAATCATTCCTTCTCCGTCGCCTGGGTGCGCCCGCATCCTGCGGGCTGTAAGAAAAGCGGCGAAGCCTTCCTTCTTTCAGTGTTCGCAATGCGCGAGACTGAATAAAGGAACGCTTCGCGGCTTTTCTTACAGCCCGCTGGGAAGCGGGCGCACCCAGGGTTATAAATTCGCCAAAATGAAATCCAGCATCTTCTCGCGCATATGCCGCACCAGTCGCGGATCGGCTACGCCGTGGCGCGATTTGGGATAAAGCATCAGTTCGAATTGCTTGCCCGCCTTCTGCAATTCGTAAATGAACTGCACCGAGTTTTGCATGTGTACGTTGTCATCAATCGTGCCGTGAATTAGCAGCAGCTTGCCTGACAGATTTTTCGCAGCCTTGATTACTGAACTCTTTTCATAGCCTTCGCCATTGTTTTGCGGCGTCGCCATATAGCGTTCGGTATAAATCGTGTCGTAAAGATGCCAGTCGGTGACGGGTGCGCCGCAGACGCCAATCTTAAAACTGGTCGAATGCGTCAGCGCATAAGCGGTCATATAGCCGCCGTAGCTCCACCCGTTGATGCCGATGCGCGAGCCGTCAACGTAAGGTTGCGATTTCAAATAAGTGATGCCGTCTTCGATGTCGCGCAATTCAGTCTCGCCCAAGTTGCGATAGGCCGCCCAAGCGGACTCAGCGCCCTTGCCGCTCGCCGAACGGTTGTCGCAAATCCACACGATGTAACCTTTCTGCGCCAACAACTGATGCCAGCCGTTGCCCATCGCTGAACCGAACACATTGCGCACTTGCGGCCTATGCGGCCCACCGTAAGTGTGAATGAACACTGGATACTTCTTTCGTGCGTCGAAGCCGATTGGTTTCAAAATCATGGCTTCCATTTCAAATCCGTCGCGTGTTTTGACCGTCAGCAACTCAGGCTTGCTCAGGTTGTATTGCGCGAGCGCCGCGACTTTGTTCTCGTCAATCACGCGTACGACCTTGCCGTCCGCCGCGTGCAATCGCACTTGCGTAGGCGTCCACGCATCGCTCCACGAATCAACGTAATGCTTAAACGTGGGATCGAAACTCGCGTTATGCGTTCCGGCTGCTTCGCTCAAACGTGCCAAGCTCGTGCCGTCGAGCTTGACCTTATAAACATCGCTGCCGATGTGGCTGCGTTCAGTGCCTGAGAAATAAACCGTGCCATCAGCTTCACCGTGCAGCGTGCGGGCTTCCCACTTGCCCGACGTGACCGCGTGCAACAGCTTGCCGTCAGCCGCGTAATGATAAATGTGCTTCCAGCCCGTGCGTTCGCTGAGGAAAAGAAACGTGCCGTCTTTCAACCAACGCGGCGGATTCAGATTGTCGGCTTCGACCCAGGCTTTGGTCTGTTCGCGGAAGAGCGTTTGCACTGCGCCCGTTTTCGGATCAGCCAGATTTACATCCATCCAGGTTTGTTCGCGGTTGCTGATGTGAAAGACGACGCGCGAACTGTCGGGCTTCCAACCTACGCGCGGGATGAGCGGTTCACTGTTTTGATACTTAAACGTATCCACCCACGTCGTAGCTCCGCCTGCGGCATTGATGACGCCGAGGCGCACCGTAGGGTTAGGCATGCCCGACTTTGGGTAATCATACGTTTCGAGGTTTTGCTGGTTGGGGATGTGGTCAACGACGGTGAAATCTTTGACGGGCGATTCATCGAGTTGCAGATAAGCGATCTTCGTCGAATCGGGACTCCACCAATAAGCGCCGAAACTGCCGCGACCATAAAGCTCTTCCTGATAAACCCAATCGAGGCGTCCGTTAAAAAGGCGCGCGTTGCCGTCGCTCGTCAACTGCCATTCTTTGTTGCGCGCGACATCGGCGACATACAGATTGAAGCTGCGCACGAAACTCACCATGCGTCCATCGGGGCTGAAATCTTCGCCGACTTCTTCGTCAGCCGTATTGGTCAACCGTGTAGCCGTGTCGCTGCCGAACTCATAATAAAAAAGATCGTTCGCAAAATTGGCAAGGCCTGCGCTGTTCGCGTCGTTGCGGCGACTGGCGACGGCTTGCGCAAGTTGTTGGGCGTCTTGTGCGGTGAGTCCCGGCAACTTGGCAAAAGCCGCTGCCGCTTTCGCTGTGTCATACAGCGGCGCACTCGCACCCGTCAGCGCGTTGACCTTGAGCCATTGCGCGTTGCGGCGGGTCGCCGGATCAGATTGACGCTGTAAATAATTTTGCGCGTCCAGCCATTGCACGCCCATCGGCGGCGCGCCGCCCAGATTGACGCGGTTCGCGCCATACAAATCATCCAGCGTAAATAACTTGTCCTGCGCGACGGCGGTCAGGCACAGCGCGCACAACACGGCGGCGAGGGAACGAATACGAAGCATGCGATCTCCTTGAAAAGTGATGACGATGTGATTGGTGAAACGAGGCAACAGTGTAGAAAAGGTTGAGCGGAAAGACCAAACAGGAATCAAGCGACGGTTAAAACGTGGCGGCGTATCCAGTCAGCTATTTCGTCAACGCCGTAGCGGTCAGCTTCGATGTTTAGCACGAGTTTAATAATTTCAGGGAGCGAAGCGACGACCTCAAGGCCATTACGATAAAGAAACTCATCCACAATCGCGGTCGCCGTGCGCTTGTTGCCGCCTTCCCAGGGATGATTCTTGATAAGGCCGAAATAAAGCGTGGCGGCTTGGCGAATCAGGTCTGCGTTTTCATAAACCGCCGCGTGCTGAGGTCGTGCCAGCGCCGATTCGATGAGCGATTTTACGAATACGCCATAGCGCGTCTCGCCCGCCAACTGCATTTGATCTATGTGCAGGAAGACGGCTTCAGCGTACGTGACGTAATTGATTTGCTCAGTCGCCAAGGCGCTTCATCTCCGCAAACGCATCTTTATATTTTTCAGCAATCCGCCGCGACGATTGCCTTAATTCAGGCGACGGCGGCGGCAAGATTTCAATTTGCAGGTTGCCGTCTTTGGCTTGCAACAGAACCAGCGAGCCAGGCTCGGCCTTTAACGAACTAGCAATCTCAGCCGGAATATCCACGACCCAGCCTTGCTCAGTTTTTGTCGGTACGTTGATGCTCGTCATAGCGCCTCTTTCACTAAATTTGAATAACCAAGAACCAATTTATTTTAGCCCTGGCCTTGTCCCTGAAACAACGCCGCGCTCTTTCGCCCAATCGCTGACGAAGCGAAAAAGATCGAGCCGACGGGTACAAAACCGAACAGTTTGTGTTTGCCAATCGCCGCCAGTCCCGCCGAAGCGAAGCAGCCGCATTGCGTACAGTCGGGCGTGCCGCCGAATTGGCACGGTGCGATTTTGCTTTTGAGGTCGGCGGTGTAATTCACCGTCGTACGCGAAAAGATGCACTCATCAGGCGATTGCGGCGGATTGGCGTAACCGTTGATGACCGATTGCGGCAATTCGAGTTTGGGGAAGTCTGCGCGTAAGGCCGCGAGTTCGTGCAAGACATGGGCGCGTTCGGCGGGTGTGAGCAACTCTTCGGGCGCGGCTCCGATTTGCGGCGTGAAGAGGCTGAACCAGACTTTTTTGACTTCGTCGCGGGGCGTCCAGAAAGCCAAAAAGTCGCGGAAGTAATTCAGCTTGCCCACCTGTTGCCGCGTGATCGTGCAATGCACCGTGACGTGTTGGCCTTTGATGTTTTCGAGAATCTTGTCATAGGTCGCAGGCTTGCGGCGCAGGTCGTGATCGGGTTGCAAGCCGTCAATCGAAACCGCGATATGCAAGCCCTCAATCGCCGCCCATTCCGGCGGAATCTGCCTGACCGCGCTGGTCACAAGCTGTACGCCAACGCCCATCGCGCTCAACTTGGGCAGCAATATATTCAACTCACGAAAGCGCACGAGCGGCTCGCCGCCGACTAGCGAAACGTGTAGCGGGCGATGTTTGCGCACGAGCGCGAGTACGCCTTCGATCAGTTCTTCGCCTTTGAAATCAGCCAGCGTACGCAACGGCCCAGCTTCGCCCAGATGCTCCGGTTCGTAGGCATAACAACCCGGACAGCGCAGTGGGCATTCGCGCGTAATTTCGATAGAAAGTGCGGGGTAATGGCCGGTGAGAATGCGTCCCCAAGCCTTGATGATGTCGGTTTTTTTCATGGTGTTTTATCAGTGCACACAGGTTAAATGAGGGAGGCCGCATACTGAGATAGGGATAGATGAATAGCAAATTACGCGCATTGCCACGGCAACCGTAGCGCAACTTCGCCAAAGTTGCGCGGCTCGCAATCGAACGCCTTCCCCGCCACGCCGTACCTCGCGCAATCAGCCTGCGCAGGGCGTCCCATCAACGCGAAGGGCTGCCTCCTAACGCTACGCAACTTTGGCGAAGTTGCGCCACGGTGGCAACGGTGGCGGAAC
>JAYSVR010000439.1:0-4245 GCA_043718445.1 Acidobacteriota bacterium
GTGCGGGCTGAGCGCAGCCGTTCGACCGAGCGACCTTGAGACCGCCATCAGCGGCCGACTTTCCGCCAACGCCAACGCCAACGCCAACGCCAACGCCAACGCCAACGCCAACACCGACACCGACACCAACGCCGCCGCCGCCGCCGCCGCCGAACCCTGTGCCGGTGCTGATAAGGTTGAACCCGGCCAATGTCACAGTTGGCTCAAGTGGTTTTGTATTGACGATTGACGGGAGCGATTTCGTGAGTGCGGCGCAGGTGAAATTGAATGGCGCTGACCGTCCGACGACCTTTGTGAATGCAACTCAACTGACGGCGCAAATTCCCGCGAGCGACATCGCTGCGATTGGCGCGCAACAAGGCGCGGTGGCGATTACAGTTTTCAATCCGCCTTCGACCGGCGGAGGAGGCGGTACGTCGAACGCCATCGGCTTGAACATCGTCAATCCTGTACCGGTGTTGAATAACCTGTCGCCTGCGAATGCAACAGCAGGCAGCGCGGCGTTCGCGCTCACGCTCAACGGCTCGAATTTCATCAATGGTGCGACAGTGCAATGGAACAACTCAGCGCGCGCGACGACGTTTGTGAGCGCAACGCAATTGCGTGCGCAAATTACGGCGGATGATTTGCTGTCGGTGCGAACGGTCAACGTAACCGTCGTCAACCCTGCACCCGGCGGAGGCGTGAGCGATGCTTCTACCTTAACGATCAATGCCGCGCCCAATCCGTTGCCGGTGATGGTGAGTTTGAATCCGAACAGCGCGAGCGCGGGCAGCAACGCATTCACGTTGATGGTCAGCGGCAACAGCTTCGTCAGCGGAGCCGTCATTCGCTGGAACGGTGCCGACCGCGCGACGACGTTCATCAGCCAGACGCAATTGAGCGCAGTCATCACGGCGAGCGATGTGGCGAATGCAGGCAGTGCGACTATCACAGTTTTCAGCCCGGCTTCGACTACGGGTGGAGGAGGCGTGTCGAATAGCCTGAGCTTCAAGATCCATCAAGCGCCGAATCCGCTGCCCGTGTTGACGAGCGTAACGCCTGATCTAGTCGCCGCGCGCGGCGCGGCTTTCACCCTCACGGCGCGCGGCAATAACTTCCTGCCGAATTCCGTCGTGCGGTGGAACGGCACAGATCGCTTGACGACGTTTGTCAGTGCGACGCAACTGACGGCGCAAATTACGCAAGCTGACATTAACGCGGCGGGACTCGCGCAAGTGACGGTTTTCAATCCAGCTTCGACAGGCGGAGGCGGAGGTAGTTCAGCGGCGCAATCGGTATTGATCGCGTCGCCGCTCGCCAGCGTATCGGCGGCCAGTTATGCCGCGAACGACATCGCGCGCGATTCCATCGTGGCGGCCTTTGGCGCGAATTTGGCGACGGGCGTCGAGGTCGCACGCACGACGCCACTGCCTACCAATTTGGGCGGCACTAGCCTTATGGTACGCGACAGCGCCGGTGTGACGCGGCTTGCGCCGTTGTTTTTTGTCGCGCCTACGCAAGTGAATTATCTGTTGCCGCCCGGTACGACCAATGGCTTGACGACGATGACTGTGACTAGCGGCGATAACAAAATCTCACTCGGTACGGTGAACGTTGTTGACGTTGTGCCGGGCCTTTTCACCGCCAATGCCAATGGCTCAGGCGTACCCTCCGCGTTGATCCTGCGCGTCAGAGGCGACGGTACGTTCGGCTATGAATCGTTGGCTCTCTTCAATCAGCAAACGTCGCAATGGCAGCCCGCCCCGATTGATCTCGGCCCCGAAACCGATCAAGTGTTTTTAGTGTTGTTCGGAACCGGGTTCGCCAATCGCCGCAGCGCGCCCAACGGCACACCAGCCAGCGCGACGGCTTCGATTGGCGGACTCAGTGCCAACACGACTTATGCGGGTACGCAAGGCGGATTGCTGGGCCTTGACCAGGCCAACGTCTTGATTCCGCGCACGGTGCGACGCGGTGAAATTGATGTGGTTCTGACGATAGACGGGAAGGCGACGAATACGGTGAAGATTGCGGTTAAGTAGCGCGTTCAACTTATCAAACTTTCAACAATACGCTGGCTGGCTTGTCCGTCGCCGTAAGGATTCACGGCGCGCGACATCAGTTGATATTCGGTCGGATCGTCTAACAGACGGGAAGTCTCATTTACGATTTTTGCCTGACCGGTTCCCACGAGTTTGACCGTACCCGCGCTGACGCCTTCGGGACGTTCGGTCACATCACGCAATACGAGTACGGGCTTGCCGAGACTGGGCGCTTCTTCCTGCAAGCCGCCTGAATCGGTGAGTACGAGCGTGCTGTGTTTGAGCAGTTGCACAAGCGGCAAGTATTCAAGCGGCGGCAATAACGTAATGTTTGAAAGCGCGCCGAGTTGTTCGTGTACGACGGCTTTAACGTTGGGGTTTAGATGAACCGGATAAACGAATTGCACGTCGGCGTAACGCGTGGCGAGTTCGGTTAAGGCTGCGCAAATTGCCAGCAGCGGTGCGCCGAAATTTTCGCGGCGATGCGCTGTGACTAGTACGATGCGTCGGTCGCGCGTAATTGTGGCGAGTTCGCTGGCTTCCCAATCATAAGGACGATGGGCGACATCCAGCAGCGCGTCAATCACCGTGTTGCCGGTGACGACGATGCGTTCAGCGGGAACGGCTTCGCGCAACAGGTTGGCGCGCGAGAGTTCAGTCGGCGCGAAATGACGATCCGCCACGACGCTGACCAGTTGGCGATTAGCTTCTTCAGGGAAAGGATGCAGCTTGTCCCAGGTACGCAGCCCGGCTTCGACGTGTCCGACTTTGACGCCGTTGGGGTGATGATAAAACGCAGCCAACGCCGCGATCATCGCTGTCGTCGTATCGCCTTGCACCAATACCCAATCAGGTTTTTCGATTCGTATCACTTCGTCTAGCTTGACCAGCGCATTGGCTGAAAGCTGCGCGAGTGATTGATTGGGCTGCATCACATTCAAATCGTAATCAGGCTGCAACGCGAATAGTTCAAGCACCTGATCGAGCATTTGGCGATGCTGCGCCGTAACGCATACGCGGCTGACGATGTGCGGATGTTGCGCGAGAGCTTTTACGACCGGAGCCATCTTGATCGCTTCGGGGCGCGTACCGAATACAGATAAAACTTTCATCAGAAAAATGAGTTAGTCGTCCAGCCCTTCGGCTTCCCAGCCGTCGTAATTGCCGCCCGCCGTATGCGCAGCGCGCAACAATTCAATCGTCGAAAGGTGCAAGTCATTCGGCTGTACGCTCTCGTTGCGAAAGAATTGCAAGCGCCAGCCGCTCTCAGTTAGTTCTTCGTTATCAATTTCAAAATGCGCCATCAACTCGTAGGCTTTGAATTGCGCGAGCGTTTCTTCGTCAGGGAAGTAGGCCCAATGGTCTACGCGGCGCGGCTGGTCGAGCTTATCGCCGTGTTCCTGCATCTGGCGTAACGCCCGCGTATTCATAATGACCTGCAACTCTTCGGGCGAAGGATGCAAAAACTCCCAATAGGTTTCCCACGTCGGCTCTTCTTCGACTTTGAACTTCCAGTCGTACTGCCGATAGTCGCTCAACAACTGGTCGAGCGAATCATCCAACGCTTCTGGCTTGCCGAGATAAAAGTAAAACGTGCGCGCGCCATCGGTGGTCACGCGTCCTACGAATTGGGCGTCGTGTTCGCGCGCGAGCGGGTTCAACATCGCCGTCATGAAGCCGTTCAACTCGTCGTTTTCCTCTTCGGTCGTCAGCCCTTCGCTCGTGGGCGAATGCAAAGGAACCGTCAGATAAAACAAATGCGGACGCGCCTGCATGCGCTCCGGCGTAGCGGCATTGAGGTTCACTGCGAAGCCCGCCGGCTTGCCGTCAACTTCAAGCAACAACGGTTCCCAGTCATCAGGTAAAGGCATTTGCATTTTGGTCTCCTACTTTTTCGCCGTCGGTTCAGTTACCAAACTGACGCTGGCATTCGCGCGTTTGGCTTGATCCAGCACAAAAGCGATCACGCGATAAGGCGTATCGCCATCGCCGCGCAAATAAACGCGCCGATCTTTTGATTGCGCGAGCCGTTCGTTGAGCAGCTTCGGCAAGTCGTTGATATTGACGGCTTGGCGTTCGTTCGTACCACTCAGGTAGACCGAACCTTCTTTGTCTACCGATACAATTAACGCTTGCGGCGGAGCTTCATTGGTTTGGGCTTCGCGGGTTTTGGGCAAATTGACCTGAATGCCCGTCTGCAAGATCGGAGCCGTGACCATAA
>JAYSVR010000440.1:0-13669 GCA_043718445.1 Acidobacteriota bacterium
GGCGGAGAGGGTGGGATTCGAACCCACGGTACCCGTGAAGGTACAACGGTTTTCGAGACCGCCACGATCGACCACTCTGTCACCTCTCCGCGAGAAAAAAATTGTGTTGAAAATAGAAGCTATTTTTGCCCACTACTGTCGGCGCTGCTTGAAAAAATTTTGCAGCAACGCGCGACACTCTTCGGCGAGTACGCCGTGAGTTACTTCTATTTGATGGTTCAAAGAACTGCTGGTGCAAAGCTGAAATTTCGAAGCTACTGCGCCGAATCTTTCTTCGGCAGTGCCATAAACCAGACGTTTAATGCGGGCGTTGACTAACGCGCCCGCGCACATCACGCAAGGTTCGACGGTGGCGTATAACGTAGCTTCCGTCAGCCGATAATTGCCGATGGCCTGTGCGGCCTCGCGCAAGGCTATGATTTCAGCGTGCGCTGTCGGGTCACAAGTGCTAATCGGTTGATTGTGACCGCGCCCGACAATTTGATTATCAATAACTATCACGACGCCAATCGGAACTTCGTCGCGCTGTTGCGCCAGTTCCGCTTCAGCCAGCGCACAAGCCATGAAAAAAGTGTCGTCAATCTTAGTGGGTTCAACAGGAATTTGCTGTTGTTGACGTGCCATAGTGCGCGGGCGGCGACCAAAAATGAAGGCGGATGGTAGCCACCGACTTCCGTACTGTCAAGCCACGCTTTCTGTCGTGTTACAATCGCGGCGTGACGGCTTATCCACAGTTTTTAGCGCATATCAACGACCTGTCAGACCGACTTCACACGCATTACGCGCGACATCTTGTGTGCCGCGCCGGATGCAGCGGTTGCTGTCATCATCACCTTTCAGTTTTTAAGGTTGAAGCGGATGCAATAGCCGAAGCCGTCACGGCATTACCAGAAGAAATGCGGCAGCGTGTTACTCAACAAGCTCGACAAATCACCGACGACGAAGCCGCAGCTTGCCCGTTGTTAGTGGATGATCGTTGCGCCATTTATGCGGCGCGTCCGGTAATATGCCGCACGCAAGGCTTGCCGTTGTTACTCGAAGCAGAAGACGGCGCGCCGGAAGTAGACTTTTGTCCATTAAATTTTACGGCGGCGGATGCACTCGACGATTTATCCAAAGATAAATTAGTGCCGCTCGAAACGATCAACTTACAACTCGCTGTCTTGAATTTGCAGTATTGCCGCGCGCAAAGCCTCAGCGACAAGCAGAGCGGCGAACGCATCAAGATGAGCGAAGTCATTTTGCGAGCAGTAACAAACGCAAACGATTGAGGAGACGACCTTGAAACCTGTTGTTACTTTTATCCTTCATCTAGTTCTAACGGCGCTCGCATTCGGGCAAAGCCTGCCTGCGGTAAAAGCCGCGCGCGAATATCGGCAAAAACATGAGCGCGAGATACTCGTTGAATTCATGGATTTACTCGCGCTGCCTAACGTAGCCAGTGACTTGCCGAACATCCGCCGCAATGCCGCCGCTATTCAAAAAATGTTTGAACGGCGCGGTGTCAAAACAGAGTTGCTCGAAATTCCCAACGTACCGCCGGTCGTTTTCGGCGAAATTAAAGTACCGAACGCAACGCGCACGTTGATTATTTATGCGCATTACGACGGTCAGCCGGTAGAGCCTGCGAAATGGACAGGCGGCGAGCCGTTCAAACCTACTTTGCGTTCAGCGATGATTGAAGCGGGCGGCAAAGATATTGCTCTGCCTGCGGCGGGCGAGAAAATTGATCCTGAGTGGCGGCTGTATGCGCGCGGCAGCGGCGATGACAAGGCTCCAATTATTGCGTTATGCGCGGCGTTGGATGCGCTGCGCGCGAATAACTTAACGCCGACAACGAACATCAAGTTTTTCTTTGAGGGCGAAGAAGAAGCAGGTTCGCCGAACCTCGGCAAGATTCTCGAAAAATATAAAGACCAACTCAAAGGCGATGTCTGGCTGATTTGCGATGGGCCGGTAGATCAATCGCGGCAACCGCTGTTGTATTTCGGCGCGCGCGGCGTGACCTCGGTTGAGCTAACGATTTATGGAGCGCGGCGCGAATTGCACAGCGGACATTACGGCAACTGGGCACCGAATCCGGCGATGATGTTGGCGCAGTTACTGGCTTCGACGAAAGACGACGCGGGGCGCGTGACGATTGCCGGATACAACGATGGTGCGATGCCACTGAGTGCGAGCGAAATAAAAGCATTGAACGAAGCGCCGAACAACGACGAATTGCTGAAGCGCGAGTTGGGCTTGGCGCGTACCGAAGGCGGCGGCAAGCGATTGACCGAGTTATACAATTTGCCTTCGCTCAACGTGCGCGGGCTGTCGAGCGGATCAGTCGGTGCAACGGCGCGCAACGTAGTTCCCGCAACTGCGACGGCAGATATAGATATTCGTTTGGTGAAAGGCATTGATGCGAAGGTCGCGGTTGAGCGATTGGTTAGTTACATTCGCGCGCAGGGTTATCACGTAATCGAAACTGAGCCGGACAATGCGACGCGGTTGCGTTACCCGAAAGTCATCAAGCTCGTGCGGCACGGCGGATACAACGCGGTGCGCGTTTCGATGGATACGCCGATTGCACGCGCCGTCATACAAGCCGTAGAAGGTGCGCACGGCAAAGTCGTCAAGCTGCCTACGACCGGCGGCAGCGTGCCGCTGTTTTATTTCGACGAGATTTTGCACGCGCCTACGATCATTGTTCCGATTGCCAACCACGACAATAACCAACATTCAGCAAACGAAAACCTGCGGCTGCAAAACCTGTGGGACGGCATCGAAACGATGGCGGCCCTTTTGACGGGAGTGAAATAACCGCGATGAGTGCGAACGAAATGCTCAATGCGACAGCGGCACAGAGCTTGGCAGACGACGCGGTAAAAACGTTGCTGGATGCGTGGCAACGCAAGGCCGAACCTCCGCGCGAAGCCGTGACAATGCTGTGCGAACTGGCTACGTCACGCGATGAATCGGTGCAACGCATCGGCGTGCAGGCGTTGTTTCCGCAAGTAATCGAACGCCTCAACGATTCGTTCAACCATTCGGCCTGCGCGTTTTATGACCAGTTGTTTGCGCAAGTCATCAGCCATTGCCGCGCGCTGCCGGAAGGCGCAGCCATTGACGAAACGCTCAACCGCTTCGGCTTGTATCAGGAAGAAGATTTGCTCGCGCGCAAGGCAAGGTTGTTGCGCGCGACACAAGCTCATCCGACGGGAAAAGTTCGCAAGATCATTTTGCTTTCGCGCGTCACCATCGGCGCTGACGTGGCGATCAACAGCGTGCTTTTTGCCGCGTTGCGCGAACGCTTTCCCCAAGCGGAATTCGTCTGGTTGGGTTCGCCGAAGCTGCGCGAGTTGTTCGGCGGAACGGCGCGCGTGCGAGTACGCGAGTTGCGCTACGAACGCGGCGGCGGCTTGCTGGCGCGGCTCAATGCGTGGCTGACAACCGTCGAAGCCGTGACCGAAGAAGGCCGCTGGTGTTGGCAGGACGATCCGCAAAACGAGATGCTGGTGATTGATGCCGATTCGCGGCTGACGCAGTTGGGCTTGCTGCCTGTCATCGCGGACGACCGGCATTACTATTATTTCGAGAGCCGCAGTTATAACTCGATGAGCGCGGCTTCGCTGGCACGGCTGACGGCGCAATGGGCGAGTGAGGTTTTCGGCGCGCGGGCTGACGCAGTGCCGCAACTGGTTTTGCCGATAGAACATCTGGCGTTTGGCAAGGCGTTGCGTACGCGCTGGTGTCCGGCGGACGAGACACTCATTACGGTTAGTTGGGGCGTAGGCGGCAATGCACGCAAGCGGCTCAATGTCGAGTTTGAGGCTGCGTTGCTGTCGCACTTGCTCAAAGGCGTAGGGCTGCCAAAACTGAAACGAGAGCAATTAAAGCCAGTATGGCCCAACGATTTCCTCGAACAAATTCTGAAAGAGGAAGAATCAAAACCCGCTTTGCTTGCTTGCAAAATCATCCTCGACAAAGGCGGCGATCAAGCCGAGCGACAACAGATCAACGAATTGCTTGAGCAGTTACGCGCACAGGGAAAACGTGTGTTGGAACTGAACGAAAGCAATGCCGCAGAACTGCTGAATCAAGCCAACTTTGGCGCTCACGTGGTGACGTGGGACGGCGGCATCGGCGCGCTGGCTGGGTTGATCGCGGCGAGTGATGTTTATGTGGGTTACGATTCTGCCGGACAACATCTGGCGGCGGCGTTGGCAACGGCGACGTTGACGATCTTTGTGAATGACAACGCGCCGTTGTTTGCTGCGCGCTGGCGAGCGACGGGCAAGGGGCCGCTGGCAGTTTTGCAAGTCAACGCTACGGATTGGGAAAAGGGCAACGTCACGGCTGAGACGTTGCTGCCGCAAGCCATACAGGCCTTGAACGAATTCATCGCTTCACAACAAAAAGAAAAGGCGCAGGAATAATCGCTCTCCTGCGCACAACGCTTCACTTCAAACCATACCTGCGTTGTCTTTACTCCTCTTCGAGTTCCTGTTTTTTCTTTTTCTTCGGCGCATCCAGAGCTTTCATTTCTTTATGAGAAGCCTTGAGAGTTTTCTTAACCGTCTTAATATCTTCTTTGACTGGCAGCGATTCAGGCGGAACATTGCTGATCTCAATCATTGTTCTTCGAACCTTCTTGCCTACTTCTTTGGCCGCGATTTCAAGACTTTGCTGTCCTTTAATTTTCTCGTTTTTTATCTTTTCTTCTGTCTGCGTAATGCGAAAAAGATTACCGGCTAATTCAGTTTTCCCCATGTAATCAAGAGGCGTGACACTGCCCGGCAAACCGCGACGAGTGCGCAACTGAGCAAGATTCATGTTGTACATGCCCAAGTAGCCCGCGTTTTGAAAAAAGGCATAATTCACTATGCCCGCTTGCTTGGCGGTGCTGCTCAAACTTTTTTCGCGCCCAGAAACTTCTTCACGAATGAGTACTCTTTCTACATCTTCAAACTCTTGTATCTGCCTGACGGTTTCCGCCACCGCTGCAAAATACGCTTGTGCGGTTGCGACTCGCTGCTTACGAGGATCAGCGTTCATTGCTATCAAATAGCACGCAAATCTCGTCAGCTTGTAATCCTCAAAAGTTTTTCCATCTTTCTGTCGCTGAAATTGCGTAAAATTTTCGACGACGGAAATCTGCAAAGTCATGCAGGCGGTCATCGCCCGATTAATCGCATTGTGAGCAGTTTGCAGGCTTTCATATCCGAGCATGCGGATAAAATCTGAGGCAAACCAAAACCTTGCTCCATTGTCATGAGCAAAATCTTCAAACGAGGTTTCGCTTGATGCGTCGTTGTTTTCAAATTGGAATACTTGCTGTAACTCAGGCATATCCTTGTCTCCTTGATAACAAAGATAACAAACGATTGTAGAAACAATATCTCATTACCAGCGGCCAAGAGCTTGAGATGTGAGGCACAAATACCTTGACAACGTACTTTACTGAAACGAAATCTTGATGCCAGCCTTGCTTGATTTTTCGCCGATCTTATCCGTCGTTCTGACGACGGCGTCCTGATCGGTTTTGGCTGCGAGCGCGGCGGGCAAGTCAACGTCAATCTGGTCGTTGCCAAAAACGAATCCGCCTGAGCCATTCGGTTGACCGCCTTTATAACGCGGCATTTCAATCGTTTGATCGCCCAAAATCACTACGACCTTATCAGCGAAGCGCCAGCCGGTGCCGGTCAACCGCAGAATGCGCGTCGTCGTGTCGTTACTGACGGCGCAGGGCGGATCGGAAAGCGTAATCGCGCCATTGGCAGCGACCAGTCCGCACTTGGCGGTGACGCGTCCGTCGCCATCATTCGTCGTCGTGAACAACCCGGGCGAACCATCGCGCACCGTCGCACGGCTGCGCAAAGTGGTTTCGGTGTTGGTGAGTATGAAGGCAACGAGTTCAGTCGCTGTCGTATTGTCAGGCACCACGAACGTCACGCGCGTAGGCGACACCGCCGCGATGCGCGCGGGGCGTCCGGCCACTGTGACTTTCACGCCTCCTAATTCAAACGGGAAGCCAGCGGCGGCTCCATCTGCTGTTACCTTTGAGAGGTTCTCGCCCGTCGCGTGCGCCAGCGACCCGCGCGCGACGATGGCTCCCTCAAAGCTGGCAGAGTTGAACACGGAATAGCCGCCGACAAACGGCAGGAAAGAAGTCGTCGTCTTGTTGCTGATAACCGTACCGAAATTGACCGAGAACTCGGTGTCTTTTTTATCCGCCAAATCTTTCAAGAGTGGTACGTTAATTTGATCAAGCCCCGCCAAAGTGGGTTGAGCGCCCGCGTAAGTCGGCGTCAGTGTGAGGTCGCCGAAAACGACGGTGATGCCTGCGCCGTTGCGCCAACCGGTGCCATAAATCGTCAGAATGTCGGGGCTGATTTCATTGCCTACCGAACAAGGCGGGTTGGTGATTTCAAACGTCAGTCCGTCATCAGAAACGCGTCCGCAATTCGTAGCGCCTTTGCCTTTGCCGTCGCCAGAAAGCGCAAAAACGCCGGGCGAAACGTCTACGACTTTGATCGTGCCGGTAGCTTGCAATCCGTTGTTGTTGATCGAATAGGCCACCGTATCACCATTAGCAATCGGGCCAGGCATTACGAAATTGATCTGTCCTGACGAAACGAAGATGAGTGGAGCCGCGATGCCCGCGACGGTGATGCGTACGCCGCCAAGTTCATAAGGCAACGGAAGAGCTTGCGCCGATTGCGTAGCGTTCGCCAATTGCATACCAAAGGCTGCCACAATTGAACTGCGCGCGACTTCGGTGCTGACAAAGCTCGCCGCATTGGAAAGCGTCGCCGCCGCTGCGTTCTTGCCCGTCACCGGATAAATCACGGCGCGAAAGACTTCGGGGTTGAGCGTCAAACCCGCCGCGATCAAGTTCGACTGGTTGCTGAACGTGACAGTCGTGCCAGCGTTGTCGGCGTAACTCGGCACGACGATTTCGCGGTCGTCCACGAATACCAACTGGCTTTTGGGCGTAAAGGTCAACTGGCGAAACACTGCTTTGGCAACGTCATAACGAAAGACTTCACGGCTGGCGTCGGCGTTATCGGCGGTGATGCTGCTGGTCGTGGCAGGCGTCAGGTTCAACGTCGAGCCGAACGTAACAAACGTGCCGGTCGAGTTGATGCTGGGCTGAAAGCTGTAATCAACCTTCAGCAATTCATCAATCGTCGGCGTCGCTGAAACCGATTGATTGGTGATGCGCGTGAAAGCCGAACTGGTGAAGTTATACAACCAGACTTCGCGCGATTTGTCGGCGTTGTTGCTGCCGAAATTCCCTGCGGACTCAAACACCATCAAGTTGCCGTCACGACTCATCGTACGCGCGAAAGCGGGAAACAGATTTACCGGTGCATTTTGCGGAATCGCCGCATTGCCCGTGGTTTCGGTCACTTGTGTGAACGTGTTGAGTGCCGCGCCTACGGTATGCGCAAAAATCTCGCCGTTGAAGTCGCTGTTTTTCGTGCCGCCCGCATAATTGAACGCCGATAGAAACGCGAGCCGCCGTCCGTCGCCGCTCAGGTTGGGAAAGTTATTGAAGCCGCGCACGGTGAAATTCACGTTGGTTTCGCGGTCACGCGACAACGTCACTTGCGAGAAACTGCGCGCACCGGGACGGTAAAGCAAAATCTCGCCATTGCCGTCGGTGTAATCAACATCCGTGACAGGAATCGTCGTGTTACTGCTTTCTCGTCCGACGGTGAAAGCATTCGCGCCATTTTCAACGGCTTTGAATACGCGACGGGTCGAGACGAAAGAAACCACTGAACCATCATCGTTAATCGTCGGGTTATAGTTAGTGAAAATTTCCTTGACGACTTCAGGGTCGTAATTCTTTTCGGTGTCGGTCAGGCGCATGACTTTGGCGTCTTCTTTTTTGGTGGCGCTGCGCGGGAAATCAATTAGATAAACTTCCTGATTGCCGTCAGTGTTTTTAGTGCTGGTGAGTTCTGCGTTTGAGGTGAAAACGATTTTGGTGCCGTCGCCGCTCAAGACCGGCGTGTTGTTGGTGACGCGCAACACCGTCGTGGTTGTAGTGACCGTTCCCACGGTCGTGGTTTCGGTCAGGTCTTTGGTCGTCGTCAGATGAAAGACCTGATTCAGGTCAGCGTCGAAAAGCAGGATTTCACGGTTACTGTCTACGTTAGAACCGTCGTAATCGTTGATCGAATCCCACACGAAACGCTTGCCGTCATTGCTGACGCTGCGGATGGTGACGCCTACGGCATTGGTGGGCGTCGTCAGTTGAATGATAGCGACTTCATCGGTCGGCGTGGTTTGCGCTTGCGAAGGATTAAGCCGGTTCGCCGCGAACCAACCACTTAATAGCAACAAACCGAGAGAAAGGGATGCGACTCTTTTCACGCGTAAAAACTCCTGTATCACGGAAGCGGCTGAATGTTTTCAGTCCGCTTCAGGGCAATAAAATAAACTTGAATCCAAAACGAATTTCCGCTGGCACGACGGCTTCATCTGCAAACGTACCAGATGAACGTCGCTGCACTTCTGCCTTGCGCCAAAGCACGCCAGACCAGCATTTTATCAGGGGAAAAACGAAGTCGCGGATTATAGACGAGCGCCGCAGAAATTGTCGAACACGGCTAAAAAAAGGGACAAGTCCTTCCGTAGTTGAAGGACTTGCCCTTTTTTTCAGTGAAAATGGATTGTTGAAAATACCGAAACTACAAACCAACCGTCGGGCTGACGTATTGATCATAGCGGCGATATGGTTCCCAACCGTGCAAATCATCTGACAACGGCTCATCTGGGGGCAGTGTGTCTTCCATCTTTACGATTTCGACGGCCTCGATATAAACACGTTCGATGTTTTCGGGTTGGAACCCGTTACGAGCGCACGCGGCAACATGCCGACGCACTACTTTTTCTACCTTAACACGCTGCTCTTCCGGTAACGTGTTCATCAATTTAATAACGTCTTTCGCAAACTTCATGCGGTTTGCCTCCTTTGCTAATTCCTACAAAATAAATGATTTCGGCTGTGTTCCTGTTCATCGTTGCCAGTCTCGTCCAGAGGCAACCGTCAGGAAACTCCCGGTTAGGGGAGGCGCACTATAGAACATCTTTTCTAAAAATCCACCACTTGAAGTTCACAATTGCAGAATTTTTTGCAAAAAGTTTTTCCGTTCGTGGCGAAAGCAGACGCTGAGGGTAATCTTCTCAACGATTTACCACTATTGATGTGTCCAAAAACTTGACGGGGTTGAAAGCCTTAAGGCACACTCCAGTTTGCCTTCGGTTGTCTCCAACAAGTTTTCAGAACGTCCCCCCGTAACAGCGCCTCCTCCCGTAAACAACTGACCGACCTGCGCGCTGTGAGTCTTCTATCATCAACAAATTGTATGGCGAAGTTCGAACGACACATCTTCATTTGCACCAATCAACGTCCGGCTGACGCCCCGCGCGGCTGCTGCGACGCGAACGGCTTGGGTGAATTGCAACTGGCCTTCAAAAAAGAACTGGCGGCGCGCGGCCTCAAAGACCGTATGCGTGCCAACAAAGCCGGTTGCCTCGACCAATGCGAACACGGCCCCGCCGTCGTGGTCTATCCCGAAGGCATTTGGTACGCCGGTGTAACAAAGGAAGACGTAGCCGAAATTGTCGAATCCCATCTCATTCAAGGTCATCCCGTAGCGCGCCTTTTATTGCCAGACAACGAATCTGTCGCATAAAACCAGGCGTTCTCTTTCCGTGAGTTCAAAGCAATGCGTTTCACTCGTCCCCAGAAAATCGTTTCCCTCGGCGGAGGCACAGGGCTTTCCACCTTGCTGGCGGGCTTGAAGCCTTATCTCGCCGAACACGACATCGAACTCACCGCGCTCGTGACCGTGACCGACGACGGCAAAAGTTCTGGACGGCTGCGCGGCGAATTCAACGTGTTGCCGCCCGGCGACATTCGCAACTGCCTCGTCGCGCTCGCCGACGAAGACCATCCACTTACCAAACTCTTTCGCCATCGCTTCTCGGGCGACGGACAACTCGGCGGACATTCGCTGGGCAATCTGATTTTGCTCGCGCTCAATCAACAAAGCGGAGACTTTCTCGCCGCCGTCAACCAAGCCCGCCAGTTGCTGGGCATCACGGCGCGCGTACTTCCTTCAACGCTCGACCGCGTAGACCTCGTGGCCTGCTGCGGACAAAAGACCTTGCGCGGGCAAGTGGCGATCAAAGCCCATTGCGGCAAATCGCAAGAGGGCGCGATTCGCCAACTCGCACTGGTTCCGTCGAACGCGCACGCCTTGCCCGAAGCCGTCGAAGCCATTCTCGAAGCCGATCTCATCACCATCGGTCCCGGTTCGCTTTACACCAGCATCATCGCCAATCTGCTCGTACCCGGCATCGTCGAAGCCATCGTCGAATCGAAAGCCCGCAAACTTTTCATCTGCAACGCGATGACCGAATCTGACGAAACCGATGGCTTCACCGCCGAAGACCACGTCAAACAAGTGTTGAATTACGCCCCCGGCCTGCAACTCGATTGGGCGCTGTTTAATTCGACCCCCATCTCGCCGGAAATGCGCGAACGTTATGCGGCAGAAAACGCCGTCGCGCTCGAACCGCCACCCGCGCGCAGCCACATGTTGCCCGGCATCGAATTGATCGCGCGCCCACTGGCTTCTGAAACGCGCTTCGTCCGCCACGACCCGCATCGTTTAGTACAAGCGATCTTCGAAATTTTTCGCCGCACGCAACCCGCGCCTGCCGTGACGACCACCGTTCCGTTGCACGCCGTCAGTGCGCTGCGCGGCAACCCCTATCATTCTTCCGTTACATTGCATTGAGGTATCTGTGAATACGCCGCCTATCCACGTTCTGATTCTTGCTGCCGGACTCGGCACGCGCATGAAAAGTGCTTACGCCAAAGCCCTGCACCGCCTCGGCGGACGCACGCTCATCGGCCACGTCGTCAACACGGCAGTTAAGCTAGAAGCCGAAACCATCACTGTTGTGTTAGGCCACCAAGCTGAGTTGGTCGAACAAGCCGCGCGCGAAGCTCTGTCAGTGAACGATGCTGAGAAGCTGCGTTTCGCGCTGCAAACCGAACAGCGCGGAACCGGCCACGCCGTTATCTCGGCGCGCGATGCTTTCAAGAATGCGCAAGGCGTGTTGGTTGTTTTGTATGTAGACGCGCCGCTCATTCAGGCTGAAACGCTGCGCCAACTCATCACGACGCATTCGAACGAGAAGAACGCGGCGACCTTGATTACGACGAAAATTGATCCGCCGCCCGCCTTCGGACGCATCGTCAGAGATAACCAAGGCGAATTCCTCAACATCACCGAAGACAAAGACTGCACGCCGGAACAGCGCGCTATCACCGAAGTCAATCCGGGCTTTTATTGTTTCGACATCGCGGCGCTCTTGCCCGCGCTCGAACAACTCAAACCCAACAACGCGCAAAACGAGTATTACCTGACCGACGTACCCGCGCTTATGCTCCAAGCCAATCAGCGCGTAGGCACGGCCTTTTACGCTGATTACGAAGAACTCGCCGGACTCAACGACCGCGTAGAGCTTGCCCTGCTCGCCCAACGTTTGCGCCAACGTACGCTGCGCAACTTGATGCTCAACGGCGTAACGATTGTTGACCCCGCTTCGACTTACATTGACGACACCGTTGAGATTGCCCGCGACACGACGATTCATCCGCAAGTCATTCTCGAAGGCACAACACGCGTCGGCAGCAATTGCGAAATCTATTCGTGGTCGCACCTGACCAACGCGGAGATCGGTGACGAATGCAAACTGCTCAACGGCGTTGTCATCACTGACAGCAAGCTCGTAGGCAAAAACACCGTCGGCCCTTTCGCCCACTTGCGCATGCACACCGAACTCGACGAAGCCTCCGTCATCGGCAATTTCGTCGAAGTCAAAAAATCGCGGCTCGGCAAAAAAACCAAGTCCATGCACCTGACCTATTTGGGTGACGCTACGCTGGGTGACCGCGTGAACATTGGCGCGGGTACGATCACTTGCAATTACGACGGCAAGAATAAAAACGCGACGATCATCGGCAATGATGTGAAGATTGGTTCGTCCACCATGTTGGTCGCACCCGTCAAAGTCGGCGACGGAGCGATGTCTGCGGCTGGGTCAGTGATTATTAAAGATGTGCCAGAAAATTCGTTGGTGGCGGGCGTTCCAGCGCAGGTGAAGAAAAAGCTGAAAGAGTGATTCCAAAGAGATTCTAGGTTTTGCCCACCATGCGGGTTACTCACCTAGTGCCGCTCGCCGCGCAGCCGCAGTTGGACGAGAGCGTCACCGAGCATACGACCCGCTCTTGCATCCTCAATTCGGCATCCCCAACAAATTCGACTGATCGTTTCAGGAAACCCGCGCACCCCACCAAACAGGACGAATGGCTCGTCCTGTTTCACACGCAGAGCGGCGGAAAGCCGATGATGAAAGGAAAGTGACATGGGTTTTTACGATTGCCGCTGCATGGTTACAGGCGTCAGCCTGAAAGGCGCGCAAGCCGCGCTCGTGTTGTTGCAACCGGCGGACGCGGGCTACCGGCCGCGGGCGCTGGCGCTCAAAGGTTCATACAACCGCCTGGGTGCGATTGACGGCATTGAGCAGGACACCAATGCGAAACTGGTCTTGCGCTTCCTGCACGCGCAACACGAAAGCTGCGCGCTCGAACTTGATAAAGAATATTGGCGAGAACTGCGTTTCAAGCCGCTCACCACGCTCGAAGAATTCCTGGCGGCCTTTGAGCGCAACATCAACGATTACGCTCAAACGGCGTTGCTCGACGGCCAGCCGGTGGTCTTCGCGCTGATCTGCCGGGCCGTGTGGGAAGCCATCGCGCGTGCGCTGCCGCCAACTGAGGATTCGCTTGACGCGCAGTTTCATGCGTTGTTCGCCAACGTCGCCGCCGCCCAGACGATTTATCAGCGAAATCTGTCGCAAGTCGCGCCGCAATTGCTTGAACTGGCGGCAGTGAACAGCTTTCTGGCCCAGCGTGGACTGGCCTGGAAACCGGCGGACGAACCGGGGCAGGATTACGCCGAAGAGATGCGGCAGTATCTGGCCGCAGCGCGCGCCGCGTTCAGTGACGCCGACATAATGCTGGCAGCGTTGCAGGCGTATGAACGTGAGGCGGGCAAGTTGCTCAAGGATGGCTGAGGAAACGCACTTGGAAATTCATGAAGTTCATTACCAACAGCACGTCTTCGGCTTTGCGCGGGATGCGGGCGAACTGTTCGCGGGACGGCTGTTGCTCGACGCAACGCAACGCGCGTTGCTCGCCCGACTGAGCGAGGATGAAGACGAAGATTGGTACTTGGATGAAGACGGCGCACGGCGCACGGCGGAGCAACTGTTCGCGCGCTCGCCGTGGAGTTATCCCGGCGAGACCGGAACGGTCAAGCTGCTGTGCCGCTTGCTCGATTACAACGATGGACGGGTTTTGTTCAGCACGCCTGAATCTTATTCGTAGCTTAACGCCAAATGATTTATGACGCCCAAGATCACAGACATCTGGTTTCGCTCGAAGCTGCCGCTGACAGAAATTGCCCGGCGGCTGGGGCTGCGCGACGTAACTGACGATGCCGAGAATTATTGGGAGTGGGTGAGCGGTACGCTGGATGACATCAGGTTGAACATCACGCGGGCACATACGCAACCGGCAGAGCGTGTTGAC
>JAYSVR010000045.1:0-2789 GCA_043718445.1 Acidobacteriota bacterium
GGGTTTCAACCTTGAGACGCCGAGCGAGATGCCCGCCACGGCGGCGATGCCTAAAACGACATATACCGAGCGGCGAATCTTTTTGTTGCGAGCGACTGATGGTGCGCGTTTGACATCCATAAAAAAACTCCTGAACCACAAATAAACAATCCGTACCGGTAACATACCAACTTGCGTGCCAAGACGAAAGGGGCACTAAACAACTGTATTTATTAGCTTCTAACGCCGCGTGCGGTGTGACTAACAACTTTCGGTGTCCGGTTTTGGGATGGCGTTTTCCCGAAAAAAGAACTGGGGCGGGCCGAAACCAACCGTGGTGCCGCCCCCAGTTTTTCACTTCGTTTTCAGCCAGTCTCAGTTCCAGTTTTAGTTCCAGTTTTAGTTCCAGTTTTAGTTATTGATACCGTTGTGCGTGGCGTAACTATCGAACCGCGTCGTTTTCAAACAAGTCGGCAGGCTCAGGTCTTGCGCGCCTGCGCGCATCTTGGAAAAGTAATTGTTCTTCTTCAATCCCGATTGCAAACGCGTGTTGCGATAGAGGCGGAACATATCGCGCTTCGTCGGTTGCGTACTGCATGCGTCGTCTTTGTTCGTATAAAAGTCCCAGAAAAACAACAGCCAGTCTTCGTTCGTGCCTGCGCTTTTCCATGAATCGGCACAACCGCCGCCGACGCAGCATACGTTTTCCAGCCGTCCGCCGTTGGCCGTACCCGCGCCGTCGCTGTAACGTTCGAGATCGTGATGGCTGCCCAGCCAATGAATGCTGCCTTCAAAATCTTTGTCGTTCCAAATCTTCGCGGCGACAAAGGTCGCAAAGCCTTCGCGGAAGCCGACCGCGCCCCACTCTTTCGTCCCGATGCTGTAACTGGGGCCGTCTTCATCGCCGGTGCCGCAAGCGTTGGGATTCACATCGTGTGTGAGCGATACGTCAGGTTCGCCGCCATTGCCTGCGTCGGGGTGCGAACCGTAAAAGAGCGCCGCCGCTGCGTGGCCGTATTCGTGCGTAGAAACCGATTTGCGCGTGGTGTGCGGTGCGCCGCCATCCGGCTCGACGTTATCAATTTTCAAATAGTGACGGCCTGCCGTGAGGTAAGAGTTCGACTTGCCGAAATGCGCTGACGACCAACCTTCCGGTTCGTTATCCATGCCTACGTGAAAGGCTTTGTTACTCAGCCCGTCGTGATAGCGATACAAGCTGAAAGCAAACGCCGCCATCGCCGTCCATTCGGTGTCGTAACCACCCATCGCGTAATAGCTCGTCGAATTTTTCAACGGCGTGATGTAACCCGCAAACACATAGGTCTTGCCCGGATAGCTATCAGTCGTGTCATCTGGTGCGTTGTGAATGCGAATGAAGTTATTGTCAGCGTCAGAGGCGTAACCATACGCCTTCAACAGGAACGGGCCGTCGCTGGGGTTCGAGAAGAAAAAGCAGCCCGTCGCCGGATCGGTCGGATAAGTTTTCTCGACGCCGTTGTGCTTGATGCGAACGTGTACGCCGTAAGCGGGCACGTCAATACCTTCGTTGGCGGTCGTCCAGTGGTCTTCGATGCCACCTTTGTTCGGGCCCGATTTGATGGGAATGGCGGAATCAATCGTTTGAATGCGGAAGAGAATGCAAATCTTGCAATTGTTATAACCGGCGGCGGCAGGCGCAGCAGGCGCAGCAACCACGCGCGCTTCAGTCTTGGTCGCTGTCGTCGCGCCGGGCGTCACTTCCCTGCTCGGCGTTTCTGTATTGGCAGCGTCAGCTTCCACAGCGGCTTGCGCCTTGCGGAAACTTTGCGCGTCGCCGTTGCCGTCTTGCGCGTCAATCACACGCGACAACACTTCAGTCGTTTCGCCGCCTGCCAATTCACGCGCCGTACCGCGAAAGTCGCCCGCACGAAAGCGATCCTGCAAGGCTTGCTTGCCGTAAAAAGCCAACGCCACATTGCGTCCGGCGCTCTCAGTCATGGGATGAAAAAACAGCGCGGGCGACAGGCCCGGCTCATAGCTTTTTTCCTCACGTCTTTCCTCACGTCTTTCCTCACGTCCGGCTTCACGTCCGGCCTCGACATGCGCCGTGGCATGCATACGGCCTGAAAAGCGCAGGCTGCCCAAATCGAAACCCAAACGGCGCGCATCAACTTCTATCGTTTCCTGACCGAAGGGCGGCAGGCGCTTCAGTCCGAAATGCAACGTACGCTCTTTCGCGCCGCCATCATCGGCCTTGACGATCAGCGTCGTACGCAACGTGTCAGCGGTGCGATTTTCCATGCGCAGGCTCACGCTGGTGCCGCGCGCACTCATCACCGTTGATTGATCGGGTAAGCCCTCCCACGACAACCTGACGGCGACAGGCGGATTCTCTAACCGCTCTTCATCAAGGGCTGGCACCGGACGTTGTGGCAGCACGGCGCGGCTGGCCTTCGCCTGAAAAAACGGAATAGCTCCGCCCACGGCCAGCAACAGTGCCGCGGCGAACCCCACGGAAAACTTTCTCTTTGAGAATGCGAAATATGACATGACAATTATCTCCTTATCGTTTGCTCAACTTATTTCAAGTGTGCGCGGCGTTGCCTTGAGCAAGGCTCGCGCTTTTGGTGAGCGCGTTTCATCGCGCTCACTGGCTAAGGCGGAAGGAGTGCAAAAAAACTATCATCAAATCTTTCAGCGGAAAAAAAATTCTGAGAGGGCTGAGTTGAACGCAAAATCAGGGGTACAGATTTTTAGACCCTGTGCTAGTATCCGCCCGCATTCCGACTAAAGCGCGTTTTCACACATCCCACTACGAGCCTGATCCACAG
>JAYSVR010000441.1:0-4231 GCA_043718445.1 Acidobacteriota bacterium
TCAACACCAACAAAAACGCAGTAAGGAGCCTCGCACTTTGATTGAGCAGGACAACGACCAGATTCAGCAACGCCGCCGCCACCTCGAAGAAATCGTGGCACTCGGCCATCGGCCTTACCCTCATCGCTTTAACCGTACGCATAAAGTTTCCGAACTCGTCAACGGCTACCAGCAGTTCGCAGGCAAGAAAGAAGGCGAAGAACTCGAAGCCGTCAATGCCCAACTCAAAGCCGTAGCCGACGGCGCGATTAGCATTGCCGGACGCATTATGACCATGCGTTTGATGGGCAAGGCGGCCTTCGCGCATCTGACCGACGGATTGCATTCGTTGCAGGTTTATATTCGCAAAAACGACCTCGGCGACGAAGCCTGGGCGCTCTATCAAAAGCTTGATCTTGGCGATTGGATTGGCGTCACAGGGTATCTATTCATCACCAAAACTGGCGAGTTGTCGTTGCACGTGACGGCGCTTTCTTATCTGTCGAAAGCCCTCTTGCCGATGCCCGACAAATATCACGGCGTGACGGATAAGGAATTGCGCTATCGGCAACGTTACGTAGATTTGATCGCCAGCGCCGCCGTTCACGAACGCCCTGAAGGCGAACTCACTTCGCGCGAAGTCTTTGAGCGCCGCGCGCAGATCATTCGATTCATTCGCAATTATTTTGATGATCGCGGCTACGTCGAAGTCGAGACGCCGATGCTCGTCGCCCAGGCAACCGGCGCGGCAGCCAAACCTTTCAAGACGCATCACAATGCGTTGGACATTCCGCTTTATGCGCGCATCGCGCCTGAGCTTTATCTCAAACGTCTGGTCGTAGGCGGTTTCGAGCGCGTTTATGAAATCAATCGCAACTTTCGCAACGAAGGGCTGTCTTATAAACACAACCCCGAATTCACGATGCTCGAATGGTATCAAGCCTATTCTGATTACACCGACCTGATGGATTTGACCGAAGCGTTGCTGACGCAATTGGTAGATAAGGTTTGCGCGACGCGGCAAATCACCTTTCGTGACTTGCCGGTGAATTTCGACAAATGGCAACGCCTCACGATGCGCGAAGCCGTGCTGAAATACTGGCCGGAAGATAAAGCCGCGCTGAAACCCGCGATTGAAAATCTGCTCGACCGCGTGACGCTCGTGAAAGCCGCCTCAGATGTGGCAATGACGTTCGACCCGAAATTGAATGACGGGCAATTGCTCGGCGCGCTGTTTGAACATCTAGCCGAACCGCATCTGAATGACCCGACCTTCATCATCGAATACCCGACGGAGCTTTCGCCGCTCTCGAAACAGAGCGAACACGACCCGCGCTTCACCGACCGATTTGAGCTATTCATCGCCGCGATGGAATGCGCGAACGGCTTCAGCGAGTTGAACGATCCGGTCGAACAGCGGCTGCGCTTTGAAGAACAAATGGGACAGCGCGCCGGAGGCAATGACGAAGCGATGGTGCTGGATGAAGACTACATCCGCGCGCTGTCATACGGCATGCCGCCGACCGCTGGCGAAGGCATAGGCATTGACCGCATCGTGATGTTATTGACCAATCAACCTTCGATCCGCGACGTGCTGCTGTTTCCGCACATGCGACCGGAAGCTAAGTAAAATGTGAAAAGTGAAAAGTGAAAAGTGAAAAGTGATGAGTTTAGTCGGTGTTATCACTCGTCATCTTTCACATTTCAGACATTGTTTATAGCGATTTTCAAGTGCGTGCGACCTGACGTTGAACGCATTGCGGTCCCGTTGATTGCCCCTTGTCAATTACACATTGCCCATTGATAAGCAGAAAGAGCAGTTTTTTCTCTGCTTATCAATGGGCAATGTGTAATTGACAAGGGGCAATGAATTCATTTTCGTCGAAGGCGTTGAAGTCGCACGCAACTGCAAACCGCTATAAAGGAGACTACCGCAACGTGGCAAAAGCATCCTCGCAAGACCGACAAACGCCAAACGACTCACAAGTCATCGAAAAGACAACTAACGCCAGACCGTGGCTCTTTCTCGGCGTAGTGGCGGCGTTGGTGATTTTGTTTTTCGTGATTTATCAGCAACGCCTAGACCGCGTCGTCGGCTTGATCGTTGACGACGCGTGGTATGTCTTGCTCGCCAAGTCATTGGCGACGGGACAAGGCTATTCGCTCATCAATTCGCCTTCGCCGGGCATCATGCCTTTTTATCCGCCGGTCTTTCCGTTTTTGCTGTCGCTGCTTTATCGCCTCTCGCCGAACTTTCCCAACAATCTGTGGCTGCTGAAATCGCTTTCGATAGCGGCGATGTTCGGCGCGGGCGTGCTGGCATATCACTACTTTCATCGTTATCGCCAGGTCCCGCGTTGGGCGGCGTTGGGCATCGGCGCGCACACTGCGATTTATCCGGCACTGGTCTTTTTGGCGACTTCGGCGGTGATGTCTGAGTGCGTATTCACCTTCATTCAACTGGCCGCAGTGATTTTGATCGAACGCTGCGTGAGCGAAAAAGAAAAAACGAATCACTGGTTGTGGGCCTTGCTGGGCGGCGTGCTGACGGCGTTGGCCTTGCTCACTCGTCCGGCGGGCTTGGGCTTGGCAATTGGCGGCACGTTCTATTTGCTCAAAGAAAAGCTGCCGCGCACTACCGCCGCCTTTGCCGTAACGGTCGCGTTGATCGCAGGCGGCTGGACGCTTTATGCCCGCGCGCATGCTCCGACCCAGGCGCAACGCGACGAACAGCGCGCCAACATCGTGCAACCTTACGGCACGCAACTTTTTCAGAAAGTAGCCGGACAGCCGCTTTCTGGCACGATCACCGCCGAAGACCTGCCTGACCGCATATTCACCAACCTGACCGAAATCGTTCGTTACGACATTGGCGGACTCGCTTTCTATTCGATGTTTCGTCCGCTCGAACCCGGCGAGTCGCTACGTGTCGGAGCCGAAAGCCGCACGCTGTCTTATCTGCTTTCGGCGCTGGCGCTGTTTGGCTTCATCGCGTTGTTGCGCAAACGCGCGACGCTGGGCGAACTAATGCTGCCTTTCGCTTTGCTGACGACGTTGGTGTGGGGCTGGGAACAGTTCCGCTTGCTGTTGCCGCTTACACCGTTTCTGATTTTCTATCTGTTGGCGGGTACGGCGGAACTGGTCGCGCTCTATCAAAAGCTGACGGGCGAAGAAAAGCTCGCACAGCGTTGGATTGCTGCCACTGGATTAGTCTGGCTGTTTTTTGCGGCGAGCGTTTACGGCAATTACGAGTTCATCAATCGCTTTCAAGACCCGTCGCCGGTGCTGGGTTCGAAGTGGTTGCGCGCCTTCAACGAAAACGAAGCCCTCATCAAATACTGCGCCGACAATCTGCCCAAAGACGCAGTGCTGGCGGCGCAAAATCCGGCGCTCGTCCATCTTTACACTGGACACAAAACCGTTGCGTCTGACGATCCGGCGACGGCTTGGGAAAACTGGAAGAAGTTGGGCGTTCGTTATCTCGTGCAGACTTCGCCTTATCCGCTGCCGCCTGCGATGCCCAACGAAAACAAGTTCCGCGTGGCTTATCGGCAACAAGGCGCGCTTAATTTGCGCGTTATTGATTTAGGCGATCCGGCGTCACGTCCGAATTGGTAATTTCTGCTGTAGAACAAGATGGTATCTTGTTCTCTTTACGCAGGCACAAGATACCATCTTGTGCTACGCGGTAATTTCTGCCGTAGAACAAGATGGCATCTTGTTCCTTTCACACACGCACAAGATACCATCTTGTGCTACACGGTAATTTCTGTTGTAGAACAAGATGGCATCTTGTTCCTTTCACACACGCACAAGATACCATCTTGTGCTACACGGTCTTGATGCGCTTTGAGTATTTCATCGCCTGGCGTTATTTGCGTTCGCGTCGGCGTCACAGCCTGACTGCGTTTCTGGCGTGGATTGCTACGTTGGCGGTCACGTTAAGCATCGCCGCGTTGATCTTTGCGTTGGCGCTGATGAACGGCTTTCGCGCTGAAATCCGCGACAAGCTGTTGTCAGGTACGGCGCATTTGAACTTGCTCAAAACCGACGGCAGCGAAATCGAAAATTACGCCGAACTCACACAACGCATCGCACAAACGCCCGGCGTCGTTGGAGCCGCCGCGACGACTTATACGCCCGCGCTCATCGCGCTCGGCGAACGCAACGAACAAGCCATTCTCAAAGCCGTAGACCTCACGGCTCCGCCCGCCGCCAACGAAGTTTTCACGACCACGATTGAAGGCGACCC
>JAYSVR010000442.1:0-13610 GCA_043718445.1 Acidobacteriota bacterium
GCGCGCGGCCTTGCTCGTACACGAATGGCGCGATGCGTTCTCGAATCGCATCTTCAAGAGCGCGCTCGGCGAAGAGAAATTCAAGCTCTATCGTTGGACGAATCGTCACGCGCTGCTCGACCGCATCGTCACCGAATGGCCGCAACGCTGGCTGCCGAAAGACGCTGCGAATTGGCAAGCCGTGTTGAAAGATACGCTCGCAGAAACGCGCGCCGCATTGACTAAACGTTTAGGCGAAGACGAAACCAAATGGACGTTCGGCAATGGCGTGCAAGTGCGCTTCGCGCATCCGCTGGCGAACGCTCCGCTCGTAGGCAATCAATTCAAGATCGCTCCGTTCGGGCAAACCGGCAATGGTTATGCGGGCGGCATTGGGCCGACGGTAAATGTAGGGCCGAGTGTTTCAATGCGCCTGATTGCCGACCCGTCGAATTGGGACAATTCGCAACACGGCATTCCCGCCGGACAATCAGGCGATCCGAAAAGCCCGTTCTATGCCGACCAACTCAAAGACTGGCAGCAGGTCACGCCGCACGTATTTCCGTTCTCAAAAGAAGCCGTGGCGAAAGCTACGAAGCAGACGTGGCAAATGACGCCCTGAATTCAACGGCACTTAATATCTGTCTTTAATTGATTGGCGGTGTCTGAATCGTCGTCGTCAAAACCCATGTGTTCGACGCCGCGGGTTTTATACATCACGCAAAGGTCAGCCAGCTTGCCGATGGGCGTCACGTTGCCGCGCAAGTAAAGTCTTGGCACTTGCTGATATTTGGCAGGCACATCGAATTCGACGGGTTCGCCCTGACGCCATACGCGCCACTCTTCGCGTTGCAACTTGCTCGTACCGATTTGCAACGTCACCGCTTGCGCAGTCGTGAGCGATGGATGAATGCGTACCCACCAACCGCTTTTCGTTGCTGTGCTTGCACCAGTTTGTGTTGCTGGCGTAGTCGGCGAGGGACTAACTGATGTCGTAGCAGATGTAGTATTCGCAATGGTAGCAACAGGCACAGGCGTATCGGCATTCGTCGCGGCAGGCGGTTGCCGACGAGCGGAACAGGCGCAAAGCGCAACAGCAGCCAATAAACACAGCGATAAACGGAATACGGGGTTCATAAACAAATCCTCTCAAGTGGGGTTAAAGTGGATGGCGGCGATCACTATATTGCCAGCCATAGATTCCTTACTGTGGCGGATTATGTCACGGCGTCGGCAACCGAAGAAGACCCAACCTGTGTTGAGCTTGCCGAGGCAATCCATACAATCCCGATGATGAGTACTTTCACACAACGCATCGCCCAAGTGCCGCGCCTCGGCGTAGGCATTTCAGGCGAATTCAACAGCGCCACCAAAGGCATTGATCCGAGTTGGCTGAAAGCCAATCATCCGGGGCTGGTGCATTTTTTCGAGTACGGCGGTGACCTCGAACGCGGGCTAGACGCGGGCGTCCGTCGTTGGGCGGCGGATGGTTCGCCTGTGACTTATCACTTCCTCGACATCAATCTCGAAGAACACGAAGACCTCGATCAAAACTGGTTGCGGCGTACTCGTGCGTTGACCGCAGAGATCAACGCTGCGTGGTTGTGCGGCGACGCCGGACGCTGGCATTTCGGGCTGCGCGAACGTGGTCACGGACTGTTGATGCCGCCGATTCTCTGCCCTGAATCGGCCAAAGAAACCGCCGCGAACATTCAACAAATCGAAGCCGAAACCGGGTTGCTGTGTTTACCTGAAAATCCTCCGTCGGTGATTTATCTGGGTGAGTTGCACATTCTCGATTACTTCGCTGCGGTCGCTGAACAAGCCGATTGCGGCTTGCTGTTGGATTGCGCGCATCTGGCGATCTTTCAGCATGCGCGCAACCTGCCGCCGTTGACTGCACTTGATAACTTTCCGCTCGACCGCGTCGTCGAGATGCACGTCGCGGGCGGAGCCTTCGCCGAGGTGGATGGGTTTCGTTACATCGAAGACGACCATTCGCCCGAACCGTTGGCGGCGACCTGGGAGATTCTCGAATACGTTGTGCCACGCGCGCCCAATCTGAAAGCCATCGTGTTTGAATGTGAATACAACGCGCCCGAAGCCTGCCTCGCCGGGTTCGCGCGGCTGAATCAACTATTCTCTAAAACCCAATGAGCCATCACACCCTGCAAAAGCTGACCGTGCGGATGTTTTATGACGAGACGTTTGCCGCTGCGGTTTATGAAGATGCGACGAAAGCACTCGCCGGACTCGATCTCACCGACGCCGAGCGTGCTCAACTCATTGTCGTAGACCGTCGCGCGTGGCGTCACGATGCGCTGCGGCAACGGCGTACGCTGCGCACGCTGGCCGAAGAGTTCAAGATTGCTACGACAATTGTGCTGGCCGAAACGCGCTCGCTGGCTGCGCTCGAACGATTCTTTGCCAGCGCCTTTTTTCACCGTGCGATTCAGCAACGCGGTTCGCTGGCGATGGCGTTTGCCGAATTCCTGCTCGAAGGTTGTGCCCACAAAAAATGGTCAGCCGAACAATTGCCGGACGTAATCCGTCTCGAAAAAACCTTTGCCGCTTGCCGTCGTTCGCTCGAACGCGAGGGCGCTCCGTCGCAAGACTTGCCGCAAACCATCAACGACCGCGCGCGCGTCAGGCTTGCGCCCGGTTGCGACGTAGCCGCATTCGAAGCCAACGTCATCGCTACGGTGCAACACGTTGAAAAGTATTTGTTCGAGTTGAGCCTGATGCCCGCGATGGCCTTATGCGACGACGCGCCGCGCCTGACTGGCTTGCCGCCCGTCGCGCGTCCTGAAAAAGTCTGGCTGTTGTTTAGCCCCGGCGCTTCGGGCATTACGCTCACCGAACTCGATAAAGCGACTTATCAGGTGCTGAATGAAACGCGCCAGCCGATTGCGATTCGCAACTTGATCGCACGTCCCGGCGCGACGAAAGCCGCGTCGCAACATGCGCAAGCCATTTTGTCTGAATGGTTGGAAAGCGGCGTGTTGATGCTGACTGCATAAATCGACTTAACACAAAGGGGCAAAGGAACAAGGGGACAAGGATGAGTCTATTGGCAAAATGCTCCTTGTCCCTTTGTTGCTTTGACCCTTTGCGTTGAAGCTGCCTTCGCTTGCTTGAATTACTTGGCCACAAACCCGTGAGCTTTGAGCCAGTTCGCCAGTTGCAACGGCCATTGGCTCAAGATCGGATCGGTTGGAGCGAGGCCTACGCCGTGGCGACCGTGTTCGTAAAAATGGGTTTCGTGCGCGACTTTGTTTTTGCGCAAGGCTTCGGCAAAGAGCATCGCGTTTTCGATGGGGACGGCGGCGTCGTCTACGGTGTGAAAGATGAAGGTCGGCGGCGTCTGCGGTGTGACCTGCTTTTCGTTCGACATCAATGTGACGAGCGCGGCATCAGGCGTATCGCCCAACAGATTCTTGCGCGAACCGGCGTGCGTGAAAGGCAGCTCCATCGTGATGACTGGATAGCAAAGAATCGCCAGGTCGGGACGGCTGCTGACGCGATCAATCACATCGCTCGCCGTCGCGTTGCCCGCATCAAAATGCGTAGCCGCTGTCGAAGCCAAATGCCCTCCGGCAGAAAAGCCCATCACGCCGATGCGCGCGGCGTCCACTTTGAATTCAGTCGCTTTGGCGCGCACGGTGCGAATGGCGCGCTGCACATCGTGCATCATCGCGGGATGCTGATAGCGCGGGCCTAAGCGATATTTCAAAACGAAAGCCGATACGCCGAGGTTGTTGAACCAGACGGCGATGTCGTGGCCTTCGTGCGCGGCGAGGTTGCGATAACCACCGCCGGGACAGACGACGACAGACGCGCCCGTCGCCTTGTCCGCCGGAGCCGGATAAAACTGATAACTCGGCGCGTCTTCGGGTTGCGCGCCTTTGCTGCCGGGCGCTCCCGTCGGCCAGAGCGGTTGCGGTACGGGTTGATTCGCCACGGGAGTTTGAGCTTGCAACGTCATGCAAAGAAACAGCAGACAGATAACCGACAGCGATATTTTATTCATCGTTAGACCTCAGTTTGGGCTTGGAGTTTTTCGTGTGGCGCGTAAGGTAATGGAAACCGCCCTGCACCGCAAAACCGCGAAGCGTGTCCGTAGCCTGACCGTTAGAAGTTGTTGGTAAAGTTTAAGCGGGGTCGAGCCGCTGTGGCATTAACCCAGTCCCATCGTATCTACGAAGATATGTCGTTTGCGTCCCTTGATGAGCTTACCTGCGTCAAAAAGGATGTTTTGATTGGGTGCGGCGACGCCGCTGCGTCCCATGCCCCAGGTAGCTCTCGCTAACGGTCAGGCTACGGACACGGCACGACGAATCATTGCCAAACTGTACGTTCTAACAACCAATACAATCCCGCAAACGCGACGAACACCGAACAAACAGGCACAGCGTATCGCTTAAAATTCGGCCACTGATGCAGCTTCCACAAAATCGGCAGAATCAAAATCGCAATCGCCAACTGGCCTGACTCAACACCCAGATTGAAAGAAAACAGCGGCATCGCTACGCCGCGCCCGTTCTCACCGACGCCGAGTTCGCGCAAGACCGAAGCGAAACCAAAGCCGTGAATCAAGCCGAACGCAAACGTCAGCAACCAACGCCATTTCAAATTGGTGCGCCACAGGTTCTCAATGCCTACATACAAAATCGAAGCGGCGATCAACGGCTCGACATACGTTGAAGGCAGATTCACCCAACCCATTGTCGCCACCGCCAACGTCAATGAATGCGCGACCGTGAACGACGTAATGATCTTGGCGGCTTCGGCCAACGTGCTGCCGACGAGCAGCAAGGCAAAGAGAAATAACAAATGGTCATAGCCGGTGAAGATGTGTTCGACGCCGAGTTTGAAAAATTCCCAAAACGAAGTCACCGGTGCGGCTTGCGGCCCTCCGGCCTGATTCGCTGACTGATTGGCCGCGCTGTCAAAAGTGTCGTGCTTTTCATCCAGCATCTGGTCGTTGACGGATTCACCCTTTTCGTCGCGCAACGAAAATATCTGTTTATGGCCGCGCGTCAGCTTCGGCAACAGCAACGAACGCGCCGTGAGCGGCAACTTCACGTCGCCCAAATAAGTGACATAAAACTCTACGTCATTGACTGCGCCGAGCGAGGCCTTGACCGCCATCGGTGACAACACGACGCCGTTGCTTTTGAGTTCGAGCGCCTGCCGCGCCAGTTCTTCCAGCTTCGGACGCGCGGCCTCGAACTCTTCGGCTGAAACCGTACCGTCACGGTTCGCATCCATCGGCACGAGCGTTTCGATCTCAGGCCGCGCGTAAGCCAAAAACGCGATGACCTGTCTGCCCGCCATCCGCAACTCGACATTGCTCAAGCCGGGGTCGTGCGCGAAAACACAAGTGACGAACAACAAAAGGGTGAAGTGTGAACAAAGAAGTTTTTTCATAGGTGCTAGTAGCGTGAGGCAATACGGGAACGTGAGAGCGAGGTGAAGCTATTGGCGGGAAGGGCTTTCGCCACAAAAAAGCACAAAGGCCACAAAAAAAGAATTCTGACAATAGAGTTTCTTTTTGTGTCTTCTGTGCGTTTTTGTGGCGAAAGCCCTTCTTGTCAGTAGCTTGCCCTAATCACTCTGCCATCACGCTCTCCGTACTGCCGTTCAAGACGAAGCCAATGCTTTCAGGCTCTCAATATACGGCGCACGCGCCACGCCGCGTTCGGTGATGATCGCGGACACGTAACGATACGGTGTGACATCGAAAGCTGGATTCGCAATCGTCACGCCGTCGGGTGCGACTTGCTGGCCTTTGATGTGCGTGACTTCGAGCGGCGTACGCTCTTCGATAGGAATGTGGCTGCCGTCGGGCAAACTCAAATCTAACGTAGAAATCGGAGCCGCCACATAAAACGGAATGTTGTTTTCTTTGGCTAACACGGCGACCGAATACGTACCGATTTTGTTGGCTACGTCACCGTTGGCGGCGATGCGGTCAGCGCCGACGACGACACAATCAATCTTTCCGGCTTTCATAAAATGTCCGGCCATATTGTCGGTAATCAGCGTGACTGGAATGTTGTCTTTTTGTAACTCCCACGCCGTCAGCCGTGCGCCTTGCAAAAAAGGCCGCGTCTCGTCAGCGAAGACAGCAACCTTTTTGCCCGCTTCAACCGCCGCGCGAATCACGCCAAGCGCCGTGCCGTAACCCGCCGTCGCCAACGCGCCCGCGTTGCAATGCGTCAGCACCGTCGCCTCATCAGGAATCAACGCCGCGCCGAACGCGCCCATCGCACGATTCGCCGCAACGTCTTCGACGTGCATGGCTTGCGCTTCAGCAATCAGCCGCGCGCGAATGTCGGGCACGCTTGCGCCCACGGCGCGCTGTTCGGCATACAACTTTCGCATGCGTTCAATCGCCCAAAACAGATTCACCGCCGTGGGCCGCGTCGCACCCAGCACTTCGCAAACCTGCTTGAAGGCGGCATCAAGTGCTTCGACGTTAGCGGCTTGCGCATCGCGCGTACCCAACGCGACCCCCATCGCAGCGGCTACGCCAATCGCTGGCGCACCGCGTACGACCATCTCTTTGATCGCGTAAGCGACCTCTTCATAAGTTTTGAAAACCGGATAAACCTCTTCGGTAGGCAGCAGGCGCTGGTCAACCATGACGACGCCTGCGTCGGTCCATTCAAGTGTCTTGATCATTGCAGTGAAATAATTTCCCTTGTTGTTGAATTGTGTTTGGAAGAGGCGCGAGTCTAATGCACGACTTCGGCAATAAAAAGTAGCGCAGGCTTCAGCCTGTGAGACGTGGTGTGGACTTTAGTCCGCACGACAATGTGAGCGGCAAAGACTGTGCGGACTAAAGTCCACACCACGTCTCACAGGCTGAAGCCTGCGCTACGTGCCGGTTGCATACGCTAAAACCAATCGGCACAATACCCGTGCTTTTGCAGGCGAATTCATTCGTCGCATTCATTTTATTAACGTAGGAAAGACTCATAATGAATCAGAAACACAACGATGCCGGTGTGGTAATCGTTTCGCCCGACGAGCTGGAATCACAATATGTCACGCGCCCTGTCGCTCCGCGCTGGCCGATGGCGCTGGCGGGACTGCTGCTGGCCGGCCTCGGCATCACCGGATTTTTCGCCTGGCAACAGTCGCGCTCAAGCGGGCAATTGCGCTCTCAAGTCATTAAGCTCCAACAAAGCAATCAAACCCTCAACGACGAAAACGCGAAGGTGAAAGAAATGCTCGACCAACAAATGCAAAACGAGCAAACCAAAACCACTGAACTGGAAACCCGCCTCAAGACGCTCGAAACCGCTAACAACGAATGGACGACCGTGCAAGCCAACATCGGCGGAACTGGTTATCGTCCAGGTGCAACGGCTGGCGCAACAACAACACCCGCTGCCGCTGGCGCGACGGCCACCGAAGAACCGGCGATCACGGTGGCGTCTTCGGTGAGAGTTTTTCGTCTCGATCTCAACCTCGCCAAGCTGGCTGATTATCCTGAATACACGGCTGACATCACCGGCCCGGCGGGGCAAAAGCCTTCGCTCATCAAAGTCAGCAAAGCGGCCAACGGTGTCGCCGTGCTGATCGCTTCGTCCAACCTGACCGACGGCAAATACGTCGTAAAACTGTCAGGCAAGAAAGACGGCATCAGCAAAGAACTGGGCAAGGGCTATTCGGTCAATCTGGCATTCCCCAAGTAACAAATACCGGCCTGCACCCCACAGGCGTAACCTAATGAGGAAGCAGCGATGAAAAAAATTATTAAACAATTCGTACGGGTCGTATGGTTAAGCGCGACCTTCGTCCTCTTAACTATCGGGCTGACCACCGCCACGTTCGCGCAAGCTGTGCGCAAAGCGACACCGCCGGTTGCTGCGCCTCCGGCATCCCAAGCGCCCACGCCACCAACTGCCGCCCCCGTCGCAGCGCGCAAACCGCCCAACAAGGACGAAGTCTTTTTCACGCTCGCGCGGCGCATCAATCAGCAAAACGCGAACACTTCGCCCAGCGCATTGGTATCCGTGCTGGACGGTTTCATCGAGATCAAAGAAATCGCTCCGCAACCTGACGGCAAGCTGATGGTAACGATACAAGAACGCGCGCCCTCCAACGCTTCTTATACGCAAAAGTCTGCGCGCGTAAAGTTAGCTCCCGCCGAAAAAGACAAATGGACGTGGGAAGAATTCGAAGAAGCCAAACGTTTCTATCCGGTCGAAAAGATTTTCCCCTTCACGCAAAACGACCTGAACCGGAAGAAACAAACCATCGCCGCCAAGTGGGCTAATCTGGCGATGAGCATCAACAAGCAATGCGACGCGGGCATCAAGGCGCTCGAAACTGCTAAAGCCGTCATCAAGTCTGACCCGCCGATGTTGTCGCAATGGCAAGGCTATCGCACCGCCTTGAACGAAGCGCTCAAGAACAACGATCAAGACGGCTTGCTTTATACCTACCGCGACATCGCATCGAACTCAGACGCCATTGTGAATTTGGGTGACAACCACTCAGAACTCAAAGCGAACGATGCCTATTTGCGCCTGCTCGAAGAGTTCAAAGGCGCGATCAACGGAACCAACGGCGGCAAGCGCGATTATGCTGAAACCGTGAAAGTTTATAACGACTCGCTGGTGCGGCTGCCGTTTGCGCTGGTGGCGTCGGGCATTGATTTCACGCGCATCGAACCGAAAGTGGAAGAATAGCTCCGCCGCGTAGAGACGCAATAGCTTGCGTCTCTACGTTTCTCTTTCAATGATTCCAGATTCCTCGTCAGGCTCTTCATCTGAGATCGGCTACATCCTCAAAAGCTATCCCCGCACGTCTGAAACCTTCATCGCCAACGAAATTTATTTGCTCGAACAGCGCGGTTTGCGGCTGCGCCTGTTCTCGATGCTCACGCTCACCGACCCGCAGCGCCACGCCGTTGTCGAAGCCACGCGCGCGCCGCTGCATTACCTGCCGCAATTCAGTTCGATGAGCGAAGCGCCTTCCTTCTTCGCATGGTTGCGTGAAAACAAAACAGCTTGGCAAGCCAGCCATCAGCAATTATGCAACTCGCGTCCGCTGGCTTATCTCGCAACGTTGCTGATGGCTCTGCGGCTCGCCTTACAACATCGTGAAGGCCGCCAACTGGCGACGAACTTTTTCAAAGAGTTTTTGCAAGCCGGCCTCATCGCGCAGCAGGTTTTGTCGCTCGGCACAATCAAGCATTTGCACGCGCACTTCTGCCATTCGGCTACGACCGTAGCCATGTTCGCCAGCCGTTTGACGGGCTTGCCGTTCAGCTTCACCGCGCATGCCAAAGACATTTACGTAGCCGCGCTGAACCCCGGCGACTTGCTGCCAATGAAGCTACGCCACGCCGCATTCGCCGTGACTTGTACGCAAGCGAACCACACGCACCTGACTGCGTTAGGCGCAACGACGCCGATTCACACGATCTATCACGGGCTGGATACGCAAGCCTTCACGCCGCGCACGCAACCTTCCGAACTCAATCCGCCCGTCATCCTTACCGTAGGCCGCGTCGTCGAGAAAAAAGGCTTCCCGGTTTTGTTGCAAGCCTGTCGTTTGCTAAAAGATCGGGGCGTACGCTTTCGGTTGTTATTCATCAGCGGCGCGGGCGTAGCCGAAGCCGCGACCGTCAAACTGATTGACGAACTCGCGTTGAACGATGTGGTTGAGTTGCGTCCGGCGGTGACGCAAGAAGTGCTGAAACAAATTTATCAAGAAGTGACGTTGTTTGCGTTGGCTTGTCAGATCGCCGAAAACGGCGACCGCGACGGCATCCCGAATGTGTTAGTCGAAGCAATGGCGGCGGGCTTGCCCGTAGTTTCGACGACGGTGTCGGGCATTCCCGAATTGATCGAACACGGCGTCAGCGGCTGGCTCGTAGCGCCCGAAGATGCCGTGGCATTGGCCAATGCGTTGCAAGCGTTGTTGGCTGCGCCTGCGTTGCGCGAACAAATAGGAAAGGCTGCGCGCGAAAAAGTTTGCAAACGATTCGACGCCGAAGCGAATGTGAAAGTCTTGCATCAACTCTTTCTCGAACGGCTCCACCACCAAGCATGAAAAAACGCATTTTGTTTTATTGCCAATCGTTGCTCGGCATAGGGCATTTCATTCGCAGCCGCGAGTTACTATTCGCGTTGCGCGATTTCGAGGTGTGCTTTTTATACGGCGGCGAACCCGTGCCTGGCTTCGATTGGCCTGATTGGGTCGAAGTCGTTTATCTGCCCGCGCTGCGTTCCGACGCCGCCTTTGAAAAGCTTTACGTCGTTGAAGGTGAAGCTACGCTCGAAGAAGTGAAAGCCCAACGCAAAGCCTTGTTGCTCGAAACCTTTGATCGCATTGCGCCCGATGCGCTGCTGATCGAGTTATTCCCTTTCGGTCGCGGCAAATTCAAATTCGAATTGCTGCCGTTGCTCGCGCACGCCCGCGCCACCAAGCCCGAACTCAAAATTGCGTGCAGCCTGCGCGACATTCTGGTGAGCCGCGCCAATCAGAGCCGTTATCAAAGCGATGTCGTCACGACGATGAACAAGTACTTCGACTTGCTGTTGGTGCATTCAGACCCGCGCGTACAAACGCTGGAAGAATCTTTCGGCAGCGTGACCGAACTGACTTGCCCGGTGGCGTATACCGGTTACGTCGCGCAGCCTTCACCCGCCCCGACAAATAATGACGGCGAGCCGCTCATCCTCGTCAGCATCGGCGGCGGGCGCGTAGGCCACGAACTCATCGAATGCGCGCTGGCTGCGTCGTCATTACTGTCTTTGGGGGGCAAAACGCCGCATCGCATGCAAATTTTCGCAGGCCCGCATATTCCGGCGGACGTGTTTGAACGCTTGCAACAGCAAGCCGCGCCGCTTGCGCACGTGACGCTCGCGCGGCATACGACCGAGTTCCCCGCGTGGCTACGGCGGGCTGCGCTTTCGATCAGTATGGCGGGTTACAACACATGCATGGATATTTTGGCCGCCCGGGCGAATGCGTTGGTTTATCCCTTTCACGAACACGACAACGACGAACAACCGCGCCGCGCCCACAAACTCGCGCAACTCGGACTGGTCGGCGTGATCGAACCAGAACAACTAAACGCAACACATCTAGCGGCTGAAATTTCGCAGCGACTGCGTTCGGCAAATGCTGCGCCGACGGTGGCGATTGATTTGAATGGCGCGCAGAACACCGCGAACATTTTGGCAACGGCTTTAACGGCAGTATGAGGAGTTCATTGACCAATGCTTGCGACTCATTGAAAGCGAACATTGTCACTTGTCCATTATCCATTATTAGCAAGCTGATAAACTGTTCTGCCTGCCAATAATGGAAAATGGACAAGTGACAATGCCGTGAGCCGCGCGCGCGCAGTACCGCCACTGTTTTATGATGATCACCTTCAACCGACTGAGACATTCACTCGAACAGCGTTGCACGCCCTTGCCGATTTTTTTGCGCAACGACGATGTGATGGATGACGAGCCGCGACTGCGCCAACTCATCGCGCTGTGCGCAAAGCATGGCGCGCCGCTCAGTCTCGCCATCATTCCCAACCAGTTGACTGAAAGCGCCATCAACTTACTCAAGCCACCCAACGACCTCATCGAGTTGCATCAACACGGCTGGCAACACACGAACCATGAATCTTTCGGCGAAAACGGCGGCAAGAAATGCGAGTTCGGCGCGAGCCGTGATTACGCAGCACAACGTGATGATATTGCCGCCGGACAAGCACGAATGAATGAAGCCTTCGGCGCGCGTTGGTTCCCTGCTTTCACGCCACCGTGGAATCGTTGCACTGCGACGACCGCGTCAGCATTGGCTGATCTGGGTTTTCGCGCACTGTCACGCGATGCGTCACAAGCACCTTTCGAGAATCCGAACTTGCCCGAATTGCCGGTGACGCTCGATCTGTTGCGTTGGCACGGAGGTGCGATGCTGCGTCCAACCGATGAACTTAATAACGAGTTATCACAACAAATCGCGCACACCGACCGCATAGGCATCATGCTTCATCATCAGGTGATGCCAAATGATTTAAATGACGACGCTTTCGCATTGCTTGATGAATGGCTGGGCTTGCTCAAACAATTCCCGCTCGTTCAGTTTCACACGCTGCAAAGCCTGCTCGACGCACCCTGATTACGTAATGACCACACCTACTCAACAAGCCGACTTGCGCACGTTGTTGCGGCAGTTCATCGCAAGCGAACGCCGCCGCATCGCGCTCGCATTGGTTTGTATGCTCGGCTTGGCGGCGACGGAATTGCTCGCGCCGTGGCCGCTCAAAATCATCTTCGATCAGGTGCTGCTCGAACGCCCTGCGCCGTGGCGTTGGTTGAATTCGTTGATGCAACACGGTAAGCCTTTTGCTGTCGTCATCGTCTCGCTCGGCATTCTTGTCATTGCGTTGTTCAGCAGCGCTTTCGCATACGGTCAGCAATGGCTCACGTCTTATCTCGGTCAGCGGTTGGTTTATACGTTGCGCTGTGAACTGTTCGCGCACCTGCAACAGCTTTCGCTTTCGTTTCACAACCGCACGCGCACCGGCGAATTGCTCGCCAAAGTCACGGGCGAAACCGAAGCCTTTAAGGATGCCTTTGTCGAAGCCGTGCTGCTCGCGTTGCCGCAATTGCTGACGATCACGAGCATGTCCGCCATCTTGTTATGGCTTGATTGGCGCTTGAGCTTAATTGCGCTGGTGACGTTTCCGCTGTTGTTTTTCGCGCTGTCGCGTTCTTACCGGCGCATCAAACTGGCTACGCGGCAACAGCGCCAGCGCGAAGGGCGACTGGCGGCGCGCTTGAGCGAAGTGTTGAGTTCGGTGCGTTTGGTGAAGGCTTACGGACGCGAGCAATACGAGCAGGAACGTTTCGAGCAAGAGAGCCATCAGACCTTGGCGGCGGGGTTGGAAGCGGAACGCAGCACAGCGGCGGCCACGCGCGCGGTCGAGTTGCTCAAAGCCGCTGGCCTGTGGGCGACGGTGCTTTTCGGTGCGCTGGCCGTTATCCACGGCAGACTCACGCCCGGCACGTTGCTGGTATTCATCGCTTATCTAAACGAGATGTATAAGCCGCTGCGCAATCTGGCTAAGACTTCAGGACGCCTGTCGCGCGCGGTCGTCAGCGCGCAACGGCTGGGCGAAATTCTGAATACGGAAGTTGAGCGATGGAATGATTCGACGACCGCAGTTAAAGCTCGTTTGCGCGGAGAGATCGTATTCGAGCGGGTGTCGTTCGATTACGGCGACGGCAAAGAAGTGCTAGAGAATGTGTCTTTCTCCATCGCGCCGGGGCAGCGCGTGGCGTTGGTAGGTTCATCAGGTTCTGGCAAAACCACGATTGCGAATTTGATCCTGCGGTTTTATCACGCGACGCACGGCGCGATTCGGCTGGATGGCGTCAACCTCGAACAATACAGCCGCGACACTTTGCGCGATGAAATCGGCGTCGTCTTGCAAGACGCGCTGCTCTTTGGCGCTTCGATTCGAGAGAATCTCTCTTACGGCAAACCCACTGCGACGCAAGCCGAAATCGAAACCGCCGCGCGTCAGGCTTATGCGCACGAATTCATCAGCGCGTTGCCGGATGGTTACGACACGATCATCGGCGAACGCGGCAGTACGC
>JAYSVR010000443.1:0-4221 GCA_043718445.1 Acidobacteriota bacterium
GTAACGCGCAGACTAAAGTCCACGCTACGTCCGCAGGCTGAAGCCTACGCTACGCCGAAAGGTTGAAATCTGGTGTGTTGATTGAGCGGTGTGTTAGAGTCCGCGTCACCGCCACGCAGGCAGTTTTCTCAACATTCATCTCAAAGCTGAAAGGCTCAAAGGAAATTCGCTTATGGCTTCTTCTCCCCATGAAGTCACGCAACTCTTATTGGCTTGGGGCAAGGGCGACGAAGGCGCACTGGCACAACTGGTTCCACTCGTCGAAACCGAATTGCACAAGCTGGCCGAAGCTTATCTGCGCCGCGAGCGTGCGGGGCATACGTTGCAACCGACGGCGCTGGTCAATGAAGCCTTCGTGCGGCTGATTGATGAGCAAGCCGTGCAATGGCAAAACCGCGCGCACTTTTACGGCATTACGGCGCAGGTGATGCGGCGCGTATTAGTTGACCACGCGCGCCGTCGCCAAAAACTAAAACGCGGCGGCGATGTGTTGCGCGTTTCGTTCACGAACGCCGAAAACGTCGCGCAACAAGACAGCGCCAGCATCATCGCGCTCGACGATGCGCTCGCTACGCTGATGGGTTTCGATGAACGCAAGAGCCGTCTGGTCGAGTTGAAATTTTTCGGCGGCTTGAGCGAAGAAGAAATCGCCGAAGTCAAGCAGTTGTCGGTGCGCACCGTGCAACGCGAATGGAATCTGGCGCGCGCCTGGTTGTTTAGCCAACTCAAAAATCAATGAGCAATCAAAACGTAGTGACGACTTTAGTCGTTCGGTGAAGGTGCGCGACGCCGTGACCGCCTTCACCGCAACGACTAAAGTCGTCACTACGTTCAAGAGCAGCTATGACCTCTGAACGCTGGCAACACATCGAACGGCTTTATTACGCGGCGCGCGAACTCGCGGTGGATGAGCGCGGTTCGTGGCTGACAGCGGCCTGTCGCGACGATGCCGAAATGCGCCGCGAAGTCGAGGTCTTGCTGGTGGCCGATCAAGACGCAAGCGGATTTTTAACCGCTCCGGCTTTGCAGTTGGCGGCGCAAGGTCTGGCGGCTGACGAAGTGTTAACGCAACCGTTGGGGCCTGCTGTGGGGCAACAACTCAGTCATTACAAAATCCTTTCACGTATTGGTGCTGGCGGCATGGGCGAAGTTTATCTGGCGCGCGATAGCAACCTCGAACGCCGCGTCGCGCTGAAACTGCTGCCGGTTAAATTCACCCAAGACCCCGAACGCTTGCAGCGCTTCACGCGCGAAGCCAAAGCCGCCAGCGCGCTCAATCATCCGAACATCATTACGATTTATGAAATTGGCGTAGCTGATTCTGCGCAGGGCTTAACGCATTTCATCGCCACCGAATATATCGAAGGCATCACCTTGCGCGAATGGCAACCGGAGGCAGGCAAGCGCGTGAGCCAGACGCTGGAATTCGGCAGCCAGATTGCTTCGGCGCTCGACGCGGCGCATCGCGCGGGCATCATTCACCGCGACATCAAGCCTGAAAACCTGATGGTGCGGCCTGACGGATTGGTCAAGATGCTTGATTTCGGCTTGGCAAAACTCACGGCGACTAACAATTCTGCCGACACTCTAATTGACACGGGCGCGCAATCGGCTCCGCCATCGGTTCTGGTTGAAGTGCAAACCCAGCCGGGCATGATTTTTGGCACGCCGCGTTATATGTCGCCCGAACAGACGCGCGGGCTGGCGCTGGATGCGCGCACCGATTTGTTCAGTCTCGGCGTAGTCCTTTATGAATTGCTGGCCGGTTGTCCGCCGTTCACCGGCGCGACGATCCCTGATCTGTTTGTCGCCATTCTCGAAAAAGAACCGGCGTCGCTCACGCAATATATTGCCGAGGTTCCAGCAGAGTTTGAACGCATCATCTATCGCTGTTTGATGAAACAGCGCGGGCAACGTTATCAATCGGCGCAAGAGTTGTTGGCCGAATTGAAAGATTACGCCGCCGGAAGAACTTCGCAATCTCATGCGGTTGCCAGAGCCGCGCCTTCCATCGCCGTTTTGCCTTTCGTCAACATGAGCGCCGATGCCGAGAACGAATACTTCTGCGATGGGTTGGCCGAAGAGTTGCTCAACGCGCTGGCGAAGATCGAACACCTGGGCGTTGCGGCGCGCACTTCGTCGTTTTTCTTCAAAGGCAAAGAAGCTGACATCCGCGAGATTGGCCGGAAGCTGAATGTCGCCACCGTGCTCGAAGGCAGCGTGCGCAAGCTGGGCCATCGGTTGCGGATCACGGCGCAGCTCATCAACGTGTCTGACGGTTATCATCTTTGGTCTGAAAGATACGACCGCGAGATGAAAGACATCTTCGAGGTGCAGGACGAAATCTCGTTGATGATCGTAGACAAGTTGAAATTGAAGCTGCTGGGCGGAGAGAAAGCGGCGGTGCTCAAGCGTTACACCGATAACACCGAAGCCTATCAGCTTTATCTGAGAGGCCGCTTCGAGTGGAACAAACGCACCGGCGCGGCGCTCAAGGCCAGCATCAGATTTTTCGAGCAGGCGATTGCGCAAGACCCCGATTACGCGCTGGCTTACGCCGGACTGGCTGACGCCTGGGTGCTGTTGCCGCGTTATTACGCAGGCTCTGCGCAAGAGTGTTACCCGAAAGCCAAAGCGGCGGCCTTGCAAGCGTTGGCGTTGGATGACGCGCTGGCCGAAGCCCACGCTGCGCTCGCTCTAGCGCTGTTTGATTACGAATGGAACCTCGCGGAATCGAACCGCGAATTTCAGCGCGCCCTCGAATTAAGCCCGCATTACGCGACCGCTCATCACTGGTACGGCAATTCGAACCTGACGACGATGGGACGGTTCGACGAAGCCATCGCCGCCTTGCAACGCGCACACGAACTGGAACCGCTTTCCCTCAGCATCAACGTAGATTTGGGCAACGCCTTTTTCAACGCGCGGCGCTATGACCAAGCCATTGAGCAACTAAAAAAGACACTCGAAATCGAGCCGAACTTTTACCCCGCCCATATCATTTTAGGTTTGGCGTGGATGATGAAAAATGAGCTGGCCGAAGCGCGGGCGGCCTTTCAGCGCGCCGAGCAATTGAATCCCGCCGACCTGTTCAGACTGGCGTTGCACGGACATTTGCAAGCCGTGTCAGGCGAGCGAGCCGAAGCCTTGCAAACGATTGACCGCTTGCAAGCGCTGTCACCGCCGGGCGCGCCGCTGTCAGCTTGCTTTGCGTTGATATACGCGGGACTCGATGACAAGGATCAGGCCTTTCACTGGCTCGAACGCGGTTACGAAGATCGAATTCTGGATATGACCCGCCTGAAAATTACGCCGCTGCTCGATAACCTGCACGCCGATCCGCGCTTTGGCGACTTGGTGCGGCGCGTGGGACTTTGACCCATAAAAGCAAAACCGCCGTCGGTTCAGGCTGAAGCCGAACCGGCGGCGGTACGCTAAACGTTTTCATTTTTTTCATTGACCGACGATGGAAACGATTTCGGGTTGAACGGTGCGACCCGCCAGATTTTTTGCGCCGTCAGCGGCTATGCGCTCGCTGCGCGATTTTTGCAATTCCATATTGGTCGCCGAGCCGAACGGCATCACGCGCGCCAAAAAGTATTGATCGCCATAGCGACGGAATTGCAGCGTGGCTTTGTCATTCTCCGTGCGCGAATAATTCGTGTTCGTGATGGTCGCCACGTTCTTTTTCGTGTCCTGTTCGTTGCGCAGAATCACTACGCCCGGTGAACTGGCATTGCTGACGGTGTAAGTGCCTGCCGGAAACGTGTGGCTGCCGACGTGGAATGCAAACGGAATCTTCGCTGTCATCAAGGTACTCGGTACGGCGGCGAGTGCGAGTGCGGTCAAAGCGGCGATACAGGTCAATGTGAGCATCAGGTTCAAAGTAGTCTTTTTCATAGCGTCTCTCCTTATTTTCGGTCGTTCTCTGAGGGCGACCGGGCAGCGCCTTTCACGCTCGTGCGGGCTGTCTCTGTCGTCCTCACCCTGTCATGCGCCGACGCTCCGCCAAACCCGCCAAAGAAAATCGAAGTATTTTTCAGCGGCGAAATTCGCCGGAAGGGAAGGGCTGTGCTAAATTCCGCGCAGAATCCAACCGTGCCCACTCCTTCAAGAGAAACCAAAACCGAAGCAGGTGCTGACAGCTTGAAGCCGCGCGCGCAGAATTCGTCCCATAAACATCGTCCCTTTCAATCGTCCCTTTCATGTCCCCTGAACGCT
>JAYSVR010000444.1:0-4220 GCA_043718445.1 Acidobacteriota bacterium
TAAAAAGGCAAAGGAACTAACGCGTTCCTTTCATAACGCACATATTCATGATGTTTTGATCAACACAGAGATTGCTGAAACTGAGAACTGGCGAGAAAAAGCCAAGGCATGGGCTTCGGGGCAAGGGATGACAAATCAAGGGCGAGTGCGCTCCGATAACATTGCGTCATACACCTTTGATGGATTGCTTTTCCGATCACAACCAGAAATCAATCTTTACAACGCGCTCAAATCTTGTGGCGTATCGTTCGCACCTTTACCTGTCTTTATACGTGGTGGGCAAACCTATCGGCGCATTGAACCTGATTTCGTAGTAATTCGGAGTGGAATGATGATGGTCATTGAAGTTGACGGCGATACAGTACACCAGGAAACTCCAGCCGAGGCACACGCCCGAACTTCGATGCTAGTGCATGAGGGCGTACACCTTGAAAGAGTTCGAGCGGCTGAGTGTGATACTCCCGACAAAGCTACAAGATGTGCTCAACGTCTCCTCGCCATTCTTGCCCAGGTTCAGGCAAGCCGTTGAACGCTGTTTTAGATGAAGTCAGTAGTTCCAAATTTGCGGCTTCGCCGCAGTGATGTGCGGAAAGTCTCTGACTTTTCCGGGAGGCAGACTAATTCTTCGGGCTATGCCCGTCAGGTCATTCAGGATTGAGCCCATCGCTTTTTCCCGTGCTTCGACTTTGGTTGACGCAGCGGGCGTAGCCCGTTGAGTTTTGCGAACTGTGCGGAAAGTCAGAGACTTTCCGCACATCACTGCGGCGAAGCCGCAAAGAAGATCAAGATTTGGCTAGCATCAATAAGGAATGCCACTCGACACAGACGATCAAAAAAACACCACATGCTAAAAATCACGAGCGCCGAAAACTCCATCCTTCAAGTACCCATCGTTGAGCATGAAATCGCTGACAGTTCACAGCCTTCAAATCAACAAATCTTGGCAAACCTCAATAGTGTTTATGCCGACAGCCCGACAGACGAGGAGCGCGAACAATTACGACAATTCAGTGCCAGTCAGCGTCACCTCGTGGAGGGCGAATGGTAATCAGGCAAGGCGATGTCTATTGAGTGGATTTAGGCAATCCCATGGGCTCTGCGCCGGGTTATCTGCATCCGTATGTCGTCATCCAAAACAATGTTTTCAATCACAGCCGCATCAACACCGTCATCGTATGCGCGTTGACCTCCAACCTGCGTCGCGCCGACGCGCCCGGCAACGTATTGCTAAACGACGGCGAAGCCAATCTCGCCAAACGCAGCGTCGTCAACGTCTCGCAACTTCTCACCGTAGATAAATCCCAACTGGATGACCATATCGGCACGCTTTCCGCTCGTCGTGTGCGGCAAATTCTGGATGGCATCAATTCGCTAACCGAACCGCGCGAAGTCGAGTAAGGCGCTTAAGACTTTGACAGCGCCCGCAGCGGCTGGTCATTACAAGTTCCGTTCACAGTACGGTTCACCACGGCGACGTTTTGAAATTGGTTGATCGCCGTTGCCAGCAAGTTCACATAAGCCGCTTGATAATAAATCGCAGGCTCAGTCAGTTCCCACGAATCTTCGGGCCAGTCGCCGTTCCAGTCTTTGTAAGCCTTTTGCGCAGGTTGCAAGCGCACTTGCCATAACTCTTTGCCGGTGTATTCCGGCGCGGGTTTGAAGCTCGCGTGCGGGCCGCCGGGCAGGTAGCCAGGCGCAGGGCCGTGGGCTGAAGTTTTCGCGCTGTCCCACACCGAACCGTCGCGGAACCAGCGATGGAAGATTTCGTTGATGCACTTCTCAGCGCCCGCCGCGTACATATTCGTCAAATAAACCGTACCCAGCGGATTGACGCCGTGCAGGTAATGCAACTGCGCGGCTCCGGCGTTGCGATACAACGCGGCGCGCGCGGGGTCTAAACCGTATTGAGGCTGCGCAAAAAACAACGTCCCTACGTGGCTTTTCAAACGGTTGCTGCCCCAGGTGTAACAATCGTCTTTCAGATAAGCGCCATAAGCATCGGTCTGATTGACGAAGGCCGCCAGGAAGTCTGGGCCGTTGATCGCACTTTGCTTGCTGGCACGAATGCGCGCGTTCGTCGCGGCGTTCGCACTCGGCCAACTCGCATAAAACAACAGCGCGTCTTGCGTCAGGGCTTCGTAACAATGCCAGTAATCCCATTGCAGCGCGTGTGTCGTGGCGAGGTTGGCTTCGACATAATCGCGGTAACTCGTTTCGCCGGTCGCCGCGAACAGATAAATCGCCGTCGCCAGCTTGAACATCGCGCGTTGATAATCATTCACTTCAGTTGATTCAGAACCGAAGCCCGCGTTGTCGAACAGCACGCGCGGATGCGCCGCCGACCAAGCCCACGCCTTGCGCGCCGCCGCGAGCAAACGCTGGCTGTAAGCAGGCATAAACTGTTGGTAAGTCATCGCCGCGTGGGCAAAGCTCACTGCCGCCGCCAACGTCGCCGAAGTGCTTGCTGCGCCGTAATAACGCACCGTCGCATCCGCACTCGGCGGCGCAGTCCCTGCAAAGTCGCTCGCCGAAAGTTTAGTCAACACCGAACCGTCGGCGTTTTGCATTTTCAGCAACCAGTCTAACTCCCACTTCATTTCGTCCAACACGTCAGGTACGCCGTTGCCTGATTCCGGCAAGCCGAAATCGTCAGTGAAAACTGCGCGATTGCGTTCATAAGCGAACAGCAAATCGCTCAACGTCTCAGCCGTCAGAATCGTGTATTTGTTGTAATCGCCCGCGTCGTGCCAGCCGCCCGTCAAGTCGCGTTCGGTGCGCGCGTTGTGCTTATCGCTAATCGAACGCGCGCGCGCATCGGTCAAATGACAGGCCTCATCCGTCCAATGAGTGTCGGCGAACGGAGCGCGTTTCGCGTGGTTGCAGCGTTGATAGAAATACATTCGCATCGCATGTTTGAGCGTCGCGCGATAAACGTCAGTGCCGATGCTGAAAGCGTGAGAGCGCGCGTCATTCGCGGCGTCGTATAGATAAAACTCGCCCGCGCAATTCACGCTCGTGAAATCGAATTGCCACACGCGGTCGCCCGATTGCGCGTGCGTTTCGCCGTTGCGCCACGCGACGGCGTTGCCGCGAAACACTACGCTGTTATCGCTCGTGCGACGGACTTCAAGCAATGCGCCCGGTACGTATTGCGTTCCCGGTGGTGACCCAGCTTGTGACCCAGCTTGTGAAATGCCAATGACTGCGACCTTTTGCATCGCAGGTAAATAACCGAATTGATCTACGTGAATGTGGGAAGAAACCTTGCCGAGCGGAGCGGCTGAAATGTTTAAGGCCAACAGAGCAGCCAACAGCACTGGCAGCAGACAAACGAATACACCCGCACCTAAAGTACGCACCATAGTGATGTCCTCAAAAAAGGGGGAGTTAGTTTTACTGGCTAAAGAAAAAAATAGGCCAACGAACCCTTACCTTCCGCGTCACTGACCGGGGCAAATGCCGCGCCGATCAATAACTGTCTCGCCCGAGTTGCATCGGGTAACGGTTCATTGGCACATCAAGAAAAAGGAGCTACTAAAACAATGCACAATCAAATCTTGTTTGCACTTCGTTCTCGCGTCTTTAAGTGGAGTGAAGCCGCAGTAGTTACTGGCTGGTCGTGACCATTTTGCGCGCTTGTTTGAAAGAAAATGAGTGCCGTTTCGCTGAAATCATACGCGAGTGCTAGGCGGGCAAACGGTTTGGCTGGCGGTGGTTCGACTTAGGCCATCGTTTCCTCCTGAACCTATTCAGAGAAAGGCCGCTCGTGGTTGGGTGAGTCGAGATTAGATCGGCTGACGTCCGCCAAAGCCTGCGTCAATGTCGTGCCAATATTCGATGCTGTCTTCGCCGCGCTTCCAGCACAGATAAACGACTCGTCCGTCGCGCCAGTGCGGAAAGTCGCACAAGCCGCTTTCGAAATCTTTGATCTCGATGCCTACGCCGTGAATGGTTTCGACGGCGGCGAGAAATTGCATCAGCGATTCGGCGTATCCGCTGCCTTGCGGAATGCCGCCGTTGAGGTCGGCGCGTTCAGCGGCGCGTTTCACGGCGGATGCATGGCGACGCATTACGGCGCGCTCGCGGTCTATTTGCCCAAAGAGGCGAATCATCGTCGGCACAAGCGCGTTGGCTTCTTCGAGGGAGAAAGTTTTCATAAGAGGATGCAGTCTTTTCGGTGAAGTTTTAGAACGCGGCGATTAAAGCAAAGAGGTCTGTGG
>JAYSVR010000445.1:0-13585 GCA_043718445.1 Acidobacteriota bacterium
CTTTAGTCCGCACGTAATTGAGGCTTTGATGTACGGACTAAAGTCCACACAACGGGTCACAGGCTGAAGCCTGCGCCACGTCTAAGTTTGCAACACGCCGTCTTTTACTAAGCGATCAATCGTCGCGCGTTGCGTTTGAATGAAGTGACTGCGTTCGGGCACGTTCTCAGGGAAGTTATTCACCGGATAATGATGATGCTGTGCGTAACTCGCCGCGTAGGCTTCAAACCGTTGACGCGCGATCAGGTTTTCCATGCCCGGTCGCGTACGAAAGCGTCGCAATGCAGCCAGATCAATTTCAGCCGTGGCCGACATTGATTCGCCTTGTCCGGTTTTGGTCAACACCAGCCCTTCGTAATTGACGATCTTAGAGCCGCCGTCGGTCGAAGAAGTCAGAATCGCCGTGCCGTCATAGCCGCCGGAATTGGTCGAAACCACGTAAGCGCAATTCTCGATGGCGCGCGCGACGGTGCAAACTTCTTTGACGGCTTTGGTGATTTCGTTGGTTTGCGACGAATGATGCAAAAAGATTTCAGCGCCGCGCATCAGGTGACAGCGCGCGACTTCAGGATAAAGAATTTCTTCCGAAGCGATGCAGGCCAACTTGCCAATCGGCGTGTCGGCGACGGGAAAGACGCCTTCCAATCCATAAATGCCGAGATAGCGATCCCACATATCGTGCGGCGTAGGCGCGAACATTGAATTCAAACGACGATAGCGCAAGATCACTTCGCCCGACGGCGCGATGATGAACGACGTTTGAAAATACAGGCCGGGAAAATGTCCGTCGAGTTCATAAGCGTTGCCGCTCAGATAAACTTTGGCTTCCTGCGCGAGCTTACCCAGCGCTTCATATTCAGCGCCGTTCATTTCGAGCGCAGCCTTGTCAGCCCAAGCCGACAAGCCATCGCCTTGCGGAAAGCCCGTCAAAAAATATTCAGGCAGGACGACGAGTTTGAGTTCGCTGCCGATGAAGGCTTGTCCCGCGAGCAAGTTGCCGCGCAGCCGTTCGATGGTCTTGCGCATCACGCCGCGCGCTTCGGCCTTGTCGCGGATCGTGCTGACCGCCTGACATTTGAGCTGCATACAAACGGCTTTGTAATGCGTGAGTTTTGCGTTCGCTTGAATCGGCTCTGTCATAAGTTATTTCGTAGCGGTGCTTTTTTTGCCGACGCTCGTGAAAACCTCATCGGCGATAGGTTGATTGACGATAAATTTTTCCCACACGACTTCAGTCCACTTTACGCCGTCGTAATAAACGCGCATCCGGCCCGGTTGGCGAAAGCGCGGGTTCGCGTGCCATTTGAAATCAGAGTAAATGCGATGATGAAAACCCAACGGCGTGCGAAAGCCGACCGAACGAATCGCAAAATCTTTTTTATCAATGCTGAAATCAGTGACGTTTTGTTTAGGGTCGGTGACGCGAATGAAATAACACAGATGCCCTTCGGTTTGATCGTCAGCCAGGCGCGTCAACCCGAAACCGGGGTTGCGCGCGAACCGCAAAATGCTAAAGCCGAAAGCGTTTTCCCATTGTGCGGCTTCTTTGTTCGCGGCGAATTCAGGGCTGTAATCATTGAAGCTCTGCTTACCGTCGAACGCGATTTGAAAATAAAGTTTGTCGCCGATGAAAGCGTCGAACCTCACTTTGCCGTTGGCCTTGTGCGCCGCGTCGTTCTCAGCCGGAAAGACGCGCCACATCTTGTAAGTCGGCACGTGCGTCACCTTGTCGGCTTTGCCCTGATCGTAAAACGTAGCGTGTCCGCTCAGTTGCAAAGTCTGCGGACGCGCCCACGTTTCACCACCCGCTGCGGCAATGGCTTTGTCTACGATTTGCAGCGGCGTGAGTTGCTGCCCACTCGCGCAACCGCAAAGCAACAACAATAACCAAAAGGTTCTCAGCATAAAGTTGGCAGAAAATTTTCCATTTGCGATTTTAGATTTTTTATTGGAGAGGAAGCCCTTCCGGCAAAAATGAAAAATAGAAAATCACAAATGGAAAATAGAAAATTGCTTCTGTCTTTAACTCCGTCCTTTAGCCGCGCCGACTGGGCGCGGCGCCACTGGCCGGAGCCAAACATTCCAACAACTCGCCGCCCGGCCCGCGAATGATCATCGCTTTGACGCGCCCGAAACACGGACGATCAATGGTGGCGGGGCCGCGCACGGTGACGATGCCCGCGTGCCGACAGGCGGCTTGCAATATATCCATATCAGGCGTCATCACGCTCATCATCCAGTAACCGAGCCGCAAGCCGTCAGCGTTGGGCGTTGAGTCTTGCTGGTCATAACCTGAGGGCAAACCGAGTTCGAGCAATTCGAGCTTGCCCGTCCAGGTGCCTGACGTGAGCAGCGCCATCTGCAAACGCGAACTGCTCGGCGCTCCCATCATTCCGGCAAACGGTTCGCCCTGATGGTCAATCGAGACAGCGACATTCATGCCCAACGCATCGCGATAAAACGCCAGCGCCTTATCAAGCGAAGGCACGATGGTGCCTGCCGTCGCTACGGGTTCGGCAAACAGCGGTGCATCGGGTTTCGTGCCGCCGACTTCGAGCAGCGTGCAACGTTCGCCCGAAGGCAATTCGATCAAGACTTCACGAATGGCCTGTCCGCCCGCTTCGTAACTTTTTGGCGTATTCAACGCACGCGCGCCGATGGCCTCTGACGCAGCGACGGCGCGTTCGATGTCGCTGGTGCGAAAGTTCAACGTGAACCAGCCGAAATCGAGCGGACGATTGCGATCACGAATCGTGACCGCCGTCGCGCCAGGGATTTCGACGAGATCAACCATGCCGAAACTATCGCCCGGACGCGCCAGCCGCACGCACAGGATTTCACGTTCAGGCAAGCCCCACAGACGGCGCGCTTTGTCCGCCAGCTTGGTCGTTTCGCCTACGGGTTGTAAGCCCACGACATCCGTGAAAAAGCGCCGCGCGGCGCTAACGCTGGCGACACGGATGACTGCGCTTTTAACGGCGCTAATCAAACTATTAGACTGACTATTAGACTGGCTATTAGACTGGCTTTGAGACGGGGACGGGGACGGGGACATTTATTTGATTTCCTCTCCTGCGGTCGTTAATTCAATGGGAAGGCCACTGACCGCTCGGTATGTTTTTATGAGTATGGCAACCTGTCAGGTTGCCGACCAGTGGCAAGCGAACCTATGCGCGAATGGGTCTTTCATTCCATCGCTTGGCAACCTGACAGGTTGCCATACATAAGACGCAAGCAAAGCGATCCTCTGCGATCACGGCGTCGAGATTACGTACGCAGGGGGAGCGACGCGGTCAGGTTCTGGTTGTGGATCGGAGGAAAGCGCGAGGAAGAATAAGCCGGAGGCGAAGATGGATGCAATGCCGCACACTGTGTAAGCCCAGTTCCAGCCCCAGCGTTCGACGGTCAAGCCCATCGCCAGCGGCCCAAAAGCTATGCCCAGATTCACCGCCAGCGAACCCGCAAACGTCACGCCCGTCGCGCGCAATCGCGTAGGAAAATTTTCAGCAATAAACGTGAATTTCACGGCTGTCGTGCCGTAAAAGAAAATCGTCATCAGGCAATAAGAAACCATCACGCTCCACCAACTTTCAGCCCACCAGATCAAGGCCGCGAACGACAACGCTCCGAGTTGAGCCCACAGGATGATGACGTTGCGCCGCTTCATCACGAACTCGCCCACGATGGCGGCCACGATGTATCCGATGGAACCAACGAGGTAAGAAATCCCTACGATAGAAACCGCATCGGCGGGCGTCCAGTGGCGATGGCGCTGAAAATACAGGTTCAGCCACAGCGTCGTGCCATAAGCGAATACGTGAAAGAACTCGCCGAGAAAAAGCATGATCGTCGTGAATCGCAACGCGGGGCTGAACAGTTCAGTGAATCGCGGCTTGTCTTGCGACTCGCGCGCGGCCACGAACGCCGCAGGTTCGCGCAGGAATTTCGAGATGATGAAGTAATAAGGGATGCTCAACAGGCTGATAAAAAACGCATACCGCCACGCGCCGTTTTGCCAACTGTCATTGCCAAAGTAACCAATCAAAAAGAGACACAGTTGCGAAGCCAGAAAAAATCCGAGCGGATAACCAACTTGCAAAATGCCTGACAGCAAGCCGCGATAACGTTTGGGAGTTTCTTCGACGACGATGGTTCCTACGATAGGCGATTGAATGCCGCCAGTGGCAAAGCCGATGGTGCGCAACGCCAACAGTGAAAACGTCGAACGGCCCCAATACATCAACGCGACGAAAAACGAACCGACGATCATCGAACTTTGAAAGACGCGCTTGCGGCCTACGCGGTCGGTCAACGCGCCCAGCGCGGCGATGCTTAACCCGGCGAGGATGAAAACCACTGCCGAATAATATCCCGCCTGTTCGGTCGTCCAGCCATAGGTTTTTATGATTTGCGGAAAGACGAATTGGTAAATCGCCTGATCCATATTTTCGAGGCTGACGCCACACAGGCAAATCAGAAAGGCGCGCAACGGATAGCCCTTCACGCTTTGCCAAAAATGATTGAGTGAAGCCGGTTCGTTATGTTGTTGCTGCATGGGTTTGAGGCGAAGGAAAAAACCATTGCAATTCATCGCGCAGTCGCACGACTTCGCCGACGACGATCAACGCGGGCGGTTTCACGTCGTGGCTGTTCATTAAGGCAGCGATGTTTTCGAGGTCGCTGACGAAAACTTCCTGTTGCGGCGTCGTGCCCCAACGAATCACAGCGACCGGCGTATGCGGTGCGCGGCCTTGCGCGTAAAGCTCTTCGACAAGTTGGGCGATGCGGGCGACGCCCATGAAAAACACCAACGTGTCGGCGTTGGTAGCAATGCGTTCCCAACGCGCTTCGTCAGGGTTTTTCGTAGGGTTCTCGTGAGCCGTCACGAAAGCGACTGAACTGCTGTAACCGCGATGCGTGAGCGGGATGCCCGCATAAGCCGGAGCCGCAATGCCTGCCGATACGCCCGGCACGATTTCAAACGCGATACCGGCAGCGGCGAGGGTTTCAGCTTCTTCGCCACCGCGCCCGAAAATAAATGGGTCGCCGCCTTTGAGCCTCACGATGGTTTTATGTTGCTGCGCTTTGGCGACGAGCAGTTCGTGAATCTGATCTTGCGTGATGCAATTTTTGCCGCCCTGCTTGCCGACGAAAAGCATTTCGGCATCGGCGCGCGCGAGCTTCACGATGGCTTCGCTCACGAGATAATCATAAAGCACGCAATCAGCCGCTTGCAGCACGTCGCGCCCTTTGACCGTCAACAAGCCGGGGTCGCCGGGGCCTGCTCCAACTAAATAGACTTTGGCTAAATACACTTTCGGTGAATTCATGATTGGTTCCTGCGGTTGTGGGGTTGAAGCACGCGGATTAAAGCACAGCGCGTACCTTTACGCGAATTTCAATTAGCGCATTGCGACGCTGGGCAGCCTGTGTTTATATGCCGCGCGCCTGCTTCACTGCGAAGCATCGCATGGCAGACACACCCAAAATAAAAACTAACAAAAAGTGGCAACACAAGGAGACTCGCTATGAATTTGACAGGATTATTGAGTGAAGCGCTGGGCGGCGGTACGGTCAGCCAAATCAGCGAAGCCATCGGTGCCGATGAAGCTACCACCTCAAGCGCGATTCAAACTGCGCTGCCGATGCTGCTGGGCGGACTCGCCAACAACGCGCAAAGCGAAAGCGGCGCGTCTTCGATTCTCAACGCTTTGGGTGCTCACGACGGTTCGATTCTCGATAACCTCGGCCCACTTATTGCAAACGTAGCGGGTGGTCCGGGAGCAGGAATTCTCGGACACATCCTCGGCGGGCAACAGCCGCAGGTTGAACAAGGCATCAGCGCCGCCAGCGGTTTGGACATGGGCAAAGTTGCTCCGCTCTTGATGATGCTCGCACCAATGGTGATGGGCGCGCTGGGCAAAACCAATCAACAATCAGGCGGACTCGACATCGGCTCGCTGGCTGGTCTGTTGGGTGGAGCCAGTCAACAAGCCAGCGCGGGAAATCCTTTAATGGGTATGCTCGGCGGATTGCTCGACCGCGATAAGGACGGTTCGGCCATTGATGACGTGCTAGGCATGGTGATGGGCGCGATGCGAAAGTAATGACGGATTGCAGATTTGAGATTGCGGATTGCGGATTGTTTTTTTCGATTCGCAATCCGCTTTTTATTTGGGGCTGAAAATATCCGTCATCATCCCGCTTGGAGTTTGCGTGCGAACGGCTTCGACTTTTCCCAACGGAGTGTGAACGGATCTGATTGTTCCACCAAAAGCGTCAAGACTTTTCGTCAGCCACACCGGATGTAACTGTCCGCAGGCAGGCGGTCGCGCCATCGGGTAACGATTCATTCCCTTCGCCCCTTGATAAGCCACCAGTTGCATTTGTCCGTAAGGGTTCTCTTGCGACCCGAAGATATTCATCGCCACGACCGTGCCCGCAGGCAAGCCGATCAGCTTTTCTATCTTCTCTCCGCGCAAGCGATGTTCACCAATCAATTCAAGGCCGAAGACTTCACGATAAAAATTGGTTTCGGCTTCGATGTCTGCTACCACTGCGACGAAATTCGTAATGCCTGCGAAACCGCGTTCGTTGAAAGCAAACGGCAAGCCGATCATTTCGAGCAAGCCGAGGTTCAAGCCGTCGTGTGAGAGCAACTGAACTTCGTTCACGTCAAAAGCCCCTGCGGGATATTTCACCCACGGCGAACGGAAGTTCAGACCACGGGTCAGCATTTCTTCGTAACGCGCAGGCAAGTCACGCGGCGCGAGGTTCAATGATTTAGGGCAAAGGCCAATCGTCGCTGCCCCGTGTCTAACGGCTTCAGCAGGTTCGGCGAATTCGACCAGCCACACGCGACCCGTGGCAATGCGAGGTGTACCGACAAGCGCCTGTGCCTTGATGCCACCGGTGGCGAGTTGCCAGAACGATTCGAGACTCGCGTCCGCTCCATCCTGCCGGGTAATGAGTTCAAAGCCGAATACGCCAACCCATAAATCCAGTGCCACGGGCAACGAAGCTACGCCGACGACAGCGGCGGCGATGGCATCTTGTTCAACTAGTGAAGCCATTATTTGAGCGCGATGACTACGTTGCGAAAAGGTTTTTTGGTGGTGTTGACCAACACGGGGGCAATCTCGCCTTTGTCGTGCCAGACGATTTCGCCGCGCTTGCGAAACTTGTGTTGCGTTATCCCTTTAGCATCGGTCGCGTCGTACTCAGCATCATCCAGAAACACGATCACCTGATCGGTGTCGCGCGTATAACTCGTTCGTTTGGATTGAGCCGCATAACTGTATTCCGTCACCGCCACCCGTTCGTTTTCAAGCAGGGATTTGCTCTGCACCGCAGGTTGCTGCCAACGCGCGAGCGCCCAACCGGTCGAAGCGCCCACCATAAACAAGCTGAAAACGACTATGAGTTTTTTCATCGTGGATTCCTTTCGATTTCGAAAAGCCGGTAGCGCAGGTTGGTAACCTGCACTACCGGCTGGCAGTTTCAATTCAAAGTTTTGAGGCCAAAGGCTTCGAGATATTTCACGCCCGCGCCTGTGTTGAAAATCACTACCTTGTCATCGGGTTTCACTTCGCCCCGTGCTTGCAGTCGGCGCAATACGGGCAGGCAAGCTGAACCTTCGGGCGCGCAAAAGACGCCTTCGAGCGCGCCAATTTCGTGGGCGGCTGCGATCATTTCTTCGTCGGTGACGGCTTCGGCTCCGCCACCGGACTTGCGCAAAATGTCGAGCATAATGAAATCGCCAACCGCCCGTGGCACGCGCAAACCCGACGCCACGGTGTGTGCGTTCTCGAACTCAGGCGCTTCGTTCCACCCGTTGTGAAAGGCGCGCACGATGGGTGCGCAACCCGTGGCTTGCACGGTGTACATACGGGGCCGCGCGCTGCCGATCCAACCCATGTCTTCCATCTCGTCGAAGGCTTTCCACATTCCAATCAGCCCCGTACCGCCACCCGTCGGATAAAGAATCACGTCGGGCAACGTCCAATTGAATTGCTCGGCCAACTCATAACCCATCGTCTTTTTGCCTTCGATGCGATAAGGCTCCTTCAACGTAGACACATCGAACCAGCCCTCGGCTTCTTTGCGACGTGCGACCTCTGCGCCGCAATCGGTGATGAGTCCGTCAATCAACGTAACCTTCGCGCCCAACACTTCGCACTCATAACGATTCGCCGCTGGCGTATCGCGCGGCATAAAGACATACGCTTCGAGTCCGGCGCGCGCCGCATACGCCGCCATCGCGCCCGCCGCATTGCCCGCCGAGGGAATCGCTACTTTTTTGACGCCCAACTCTTTTGCCATTGAAACCGCGAGCGCCAAGCCACGGGCTTTGAACGCGCCGGTCGGATTCGTTGACTCGTCCTTGATGAAAAGCTGCGACAAGCCCATGCGTTCGCCCAACGTGCGCGCAGGTAACAGCGGCGTACCGCCTTCGCCCAACGTAACGATGTTCTCAGCGTGAACCACCGGCAGCACTTCGCGGTAACGCCACAGGTTCCCCGCGCGCGTGCGCAAGCGTTCTTTGGTCAAATGCCGCGCCGCTTTTGTCAGATCGTATTTCACCAGCAGCGGCTTGCCCGCTTCTGACAAGTTGTGCAATTGATTGGGTGCGTACTGTTGGCCCGTGAGCGAACATTCGAGATGTGTGACAAACATGAAACGAAATTCCTTAGGTTTTCTGATGAATTACCCAGCCTTGCCGCAACTGCGCACAGGTCATATTCTTGTGACCATCTGAAGCGAACTTCAGCGAACCGATTCCAAAATTTTTAGGAGACCCTATGTCAATTCGTGAAGACATGCCCTTGCTCGTGCGCAACGAAGGCGAATGGTTGGGTGAGTATATCTACGTTGATAATGATGGCAACGTCACCGACCGTCATCAATCGCATCTCACTTGCCGTTTTCCCAAAGACGGCGAATTCCCTTACGTGCAAACCAACCATTACACGTGGGCCGATGGACGCACCGAGACTTTCGATTTCCCCGCGACCTATCGTGACAAACAGGTGTGGTTCGATACGCCGCGCTTGCTCGGCCACGCCTGGGAAGTGGATGACCGCACCATCGTGCTGACGTGGCATTACAAAGCGAATCCGAAAGACCAGCTTTACGAAATGATTCAACTCAGCCCCGACGGACAGCATCGCGCGCGTACGTGGCACTGGTTCGAGGACGGTCAAATCGTCCGGCGTACGATCATCAAAGAGAAACGTAAGGTCTGAAAATCTTTGCTTGCGCCTCGCAAACTGAATAACTGATGCTCCCACGTGGAGGTAAAACTATGGCTGTCGCACAACGTAAAAAATCTGTAGCCGTGGCAAAGCCAATCGCTGAACCAAGAAACGGCTTTAGCAAAGAGCCGCGCGCTAAGGCGCTCGATCAAGTCGTCCGCACTATACTCAAACATCAACTCACGTGGGATGAATTGCACCGCGCCACCGTCAGCACCCAAACTGAAAAACTCATTCCCACCGTGCGCGAGATAATTCAAGGCCGTGAGTATGAGTACAAAAAACTGGGCGAATATGTGGTGGCGATGCACCAGCTTTGCGGCGGCTTACCGGTCGTGAGGTATCAGGGCGAAAACGGCTCGTCCGTCATCACCCGCATCAATGCGGGTGTCATTTTGGGTTATTTACGCCGAGAAACGCCAGAGCGCGTGGCAGAAGGGTTCAAGATTCCGGTTGAGGCAGTAAAGGAAGTCGGCGCATTGGCATCACTGTTCGATTATGATCGGAAATATGCATGATCGTGACGGATGAACAAATCAGCTACGACGTAATCATTGATGAAATTTCCGCATGGTATCCGGGTGCGGTCTTCAGCATATGTGACAGCCGTCCGCATGGTGTGATTCTCGACCCCGAAATTCCAACGCTATTGCGAAAACTACGTCAGCCAACTTTGGTCACCATCAACTACCGCGACTTCTTTCAGTCAAAACTCTTACACGCAAGCTACTGTATCGTTTGCCTAAAACTTGAACCACTACAAGCCACGCAAATTCCTGGACTCTTGCGCGAAATTCTGAGCTTGCATGACTACAACACCAAAGCGCGCCGCCTGGGAAAAATCATTTCGTGGCGCGACGGCACGATCAAACATCTAAGCCTGTAATCAGTGCCGCAAGAATCCCATCACTACTTCTACCAAAATCAGTACGATGACGATCCATTCCAGCGTGTGGCTTTGCGCGGTGTGTACGCGGTCGTTGAGCAGTTGATAAAACTCTGACGCCACGTCGAGTTTCTGTTTAATCTGGCCTTCCCATTCTTGCAACTTGAAACGCTGTACGGCGAGGTCGTGCAGGCGGGCGAGATAAAGATTCCCGATGAGTTTCAACGCATTCTCGACGCGCTCTGACAACAGCGCTGATTCGATGCGCAGTTCAGCCAAATCCTGAATCGCTTTTTTGTAAGGGTTGCGCAACGGCATCGCGGCTTCTTTCGGCTGCCGAATGAGCCGCGCGTATTCCTCCAGCTTCGCGTCGAGTTGGGCGTCAACGTAACGCGCTTCGAGCAATTCGACGTTGAGCAATTCGAGTACGTTAAGCGTGTCTTCATAGTCAGCGTCGTAAATGACCGCAGCATTCCAATCCAACAACACGAGATCATCCTGATAATAAGAAATGCGCTGGCTCAGGGCTTCGGTTTGCGAATCAGGACTGAGCGGCCTGCGTTCAAAGCGTAAGGTCTGCGCGAGTGTTCCGCCGTTTTGCGCCAGCAAGGTTTCAGCCGAACTCGCGGCCTCGAGTTTTTCGATCACGAACAAAAAGTAATCTTCGACCATCGTCGAGAGCGCAGGCTTCGTAATCGCCGGACGCATTTGCTGGCGCAGGCTTTCGATCAATTCGCGGGCGTGGGCTTCGAGATTGCGTTCATAAAGGTCGTGGCTGATTTCGGGCAAACGAATTAATTCAAGCGGTTCATCCGGCAAGGCAATCGGCCAGCGATAAGCGATGCTCACGCAGCCGAAATCGAATATCGTCGCTTGAATGCTGCCCGGTCGCGTCAACAGTTCCGCTGTCGCGCCCAGATGCAGCCATTGCGGCGGCTTGCTGTATTGCAAATAAGTCGGCGTTTGTTTCTTGCGCGAGAGCGGTTGCACCGGCGTCGTCGTCAACAACTCGCGTATCTTGCCGAGGTCTACTTCATAACCGACATCGAATGCGAAAAGGGCTACGACGTGGCCTTGTTGAATCGTAGGCATAAAAACTGTCTCAGGCGTTCACTTGCGCTTGCAGCTTGCGCATCCCGCGCAACCAGCGATCGTAATCACTCGCCTTGCGTTGCATATAATCGGCGACGACGGCGTGCGGCAGAATCAAAAACTTTTCTTCGGCAATCGCCTGCACTACGCAATCAGCGACGTATTCAGGCGTCACCGCTGTGTCGCGCAAGAACTCCGCAATGCCGCCGGATTCTGAACTTTCCAACATCCGCGTACTAACTCCTTGCGGACACAAGCACGAAACCTTAATGCCGCGTTCGCCATAAGTAATAGAAAGCCATTCGGCAAACGCCACCGCCGCGTGTTTGGTGACGGCGTAACCTGCGGCGCCGATTTGCGACAGCAAGCCCGCCGCCGAAGCCGTGTTTAGCAAATAGCCAGAACCGCGCTCCAGCATTTGCGGAACCACGGCGCGCGCGGCGTAAACATGCGCCATCGTGTTAATTTCCCAAATGCGCTGCCAGTCTTCATTTGACGCTTCAACGCCGCCAGGAGCGCCGCCAATGCCCGCATTCGAAACGAACAAATCAATTGGGGCGTAAGCCTCATTCGCCGCTTTAACGAGATTGATGATGTCGGCTTCGTTAGCGACATTGGTTTTAACGGCGAGGGCGTTGAGTTCGGCGGCGACGGCTTGCGCTTTATCAATCTCGCGGTCAGCAATGACCAAACCGCGCGGTTGCTCTTGCGCGAAACGACGGCAAAGGGCTGCGCCGATGCCGTTGGCTCCGCCAGTGACGATGATGACTTTGTCTTTGAGATTCATGGTTTTAGTGTTTACTGGCAAAGAAGCGGGCAATGCCTTCATCCATTTGTTCGGCAGATTCCCTTTCAATTATTTGTTTGATACGACGTGTTTTCATCTCATCCATAAACTGCCAGCGATTCATACCTGCAATCTCCGCAGCGCGTCCCAGCGACACCTCATCGTCCTTGACCAACTGTAATCCCAGTTCCAAACGTAATGCTCGGTTGTTCAACAATAGGTTGCGCAGAGCGTCGGAAACGAATTCATCGTGGCTGTGATACAAGCCCAATCGCATCAGTCCCGTGACCTGTAGCTGAAGAAATTCTGAGTCAATAGTAAGGTTCATAAGGTTATTCGTATTTCCGCAACTCCAGTTTCGCAACGGCTTCACGATGGACTTCATCCGGCCCATCCGCCAAACGCAACGTCCGTGAATTCGCCCACGCCCCGGCTAGATTGAAATCGCCGCTGACGCCGCCACCGCCGTGAGCTTGCAGCGCACGGTCAATCACTTTGAGCGCAACGTTCGGAGCCAACACTTTGATCATGGCAATCTCAGCCGCCGCGACCTTGTTGCCGACCGTATCCATCATATAAGCCGCTTTCAACGTCATCAGTCGAACTTGCTCGATCTCCATCCGTGACGTAGCGATGTCAGCGCGAATCGTACCCTGTTCAGCCAGCGTCTTGCCGAAAGCCGTACGCTGTTTGACGCGCTTGCACATGCTTTCGAGCGCGCGTTCGGCGACGCCGATCAAACGCATGCAATGATGAATTCGCCCCGGCCCCAGACGGCCTTGCGCGATTTCGAAGCCGCGCCCTTCGCCGAGCAAAATGTTCGACGCGGGTACGCGCACGTTTTCGAAATGCACTTCGGCGTGACCGTGCGGCGCGTGGTCGTAACCAAACACCGACAGCATTCGTTTGACCGTCACGCCCGGCGCGTCCATCGGCACGACAATCATAGATTGCTGTTTGTGGCGTTGCGCTGACGTATCGGTCTTGCCCATAAAGATGGCGATCTTGCAACGCGGATCGCCCGCACCCGAAGTCCACCACTTGCGTCCGTTGATCACATATTCATCGCCGTCGCGCACAATGCTTGATTGAATGTTCGTCGCGTCAGAAGAGGCTACGTCAGGCTCGGTCATGGCGAAGCAGGAACGGATTTCGCCTTCGAGCAAAGGCACCAGATATTTTTGCTTCGTCGGTTCGCTGGCATAACGCACCAGCGTTTCCATATTGCCGGTGTCGGGCGCGGAGCAGTTGAATACTTCAGGCGCAAAGGTAACTCGCCCCATGATTTCGCACAGTGGCGCATATTCGAGATTGGTCAGCCCTGAGCCATATTTCTGTTCGGGGTCAGACTCAAGCGGCAGGAACAAATTCCAAAGGCCAGCTTCACGCGCTTTGGGTTTTAGGTCTTCGATAATTTGCACAGGCGACCAGCGGTTGCCCGCTTCGGTATTCGCCGCCAGTTGTTGCTCAAACGTCGCCTCGTTCGGATAGATGTGTTCATCCATGAACGCGGTGAGCTTGTTTTGCAGGTACTTCACTTTGTCAGTGTGTTCAAAATACATTTGA
>JAYSVR010000446.1:0-4213 GCA_043718445.1 Acidobacteriota bacterium
AGCTTAAGGCCGCGTTCATTGGCGACAACTATTACGACTCGTTCCCGAATATCTATACGTTGCGCGGTACGCAACCACGCTGGGCGTTGGATTACGTCAATTCGCTGAACAAGATTCTCGCGCTGAAACCCGAACTCGTTTTGCCGAGCCACGGCATGGCAATCAAGGGCAACGAGGAAATCACCAAACGGCTGACGCGTTACCGCGACGCGATTCAATTCGTACACGATGAGACGGTCAGAGGCATGAACGCGGGCAAAGACGTATGGGCGCTGATGAACGAAATCAAACTGCCGTCGGCGCTCGACATCGGCGAGAGTTACGGCAAGCTGTCGTGGTCGGTGCGCGGTATCTATGAAGGTTACGTAGGCTATTTCGACTTGCAGCCCGCGACGATGTACGAAACGCCTGCCGCTGCGATTTACGCCGACCTCGCCAAACTCGCGGGCGGAGCCAACGCCATCACCAAATTTGCCGCCGAAAAGTTGCAGCAGGAAAAAGTTGTTGAAGCGCTGCACCTTTGCGAAGTCGCCCTCGCAGCCGAAGCCAATCATAAAGACGCGCTGCAAACCAAACTCAAGGCGCTCGAATGGCTGCGCGATCATTGCCAGAATTCCAACGAACGCGGCTGGCTCGATTTCAGCATCGGTCAGGTCAAAAAGAAGCTGGCAGGGAATTAGAACAGCTCCTTCGCGCATAATTGGTGTCGCTTTTGGTGATGCCTTAGTCGCTGGGCTAGAATCGCCTCGGCTCACAACAACGATGCAACTTTTCTTTTAACGCATTCGTTGTGCAGGCCGCACTTATCCCTTTCCCAAAATATTGAAGGAGTTTTTAGCTATGCGAAAAGCGCAATGTTTTTGCGGCCTGCTTGTGCTGGCGTTGTGTGTGATGCCGGTGAGCGCGCAAAAGAAACGTCCGGCGACGAAACCTGCTGCGACAGCTTCAGCCAGTCAGGTGAATTTCAAAGAACACAAACTCAAGAACGGCCTACGGGTCTTTCTCGTCGAAGACCACAGCGCGCCGGTCGTCTCGCTCGCGGTCAATTACGACGTAGGCTCGCGCAATGAGAAAAAAGGCCGCACCGGCTTTGCGCATCTGTTCGAACACATGATGTATCAAGGCTCAGAGAACGTCGGTAAGAGCGAGCATTTCATTCTCGTAGACACCAACGGCGGCGACATGAACGGCACGACCGACGAAGAGCGCACGTTGTATTACGAAACGCTGCCCGCCAATCAACTCGAACTCGCGCTGTTTCTCGAAGCCGACCGTATGCGCGCGCTCGACATCTCGAAAGAAAATCTCGACAACCAACGCGCCGCCGTACAGGAAGAGCGCCGCTTGCGTTTGGACAATCAGCCTTACGGCAAGTTTTTCGAACAGTTGAATGAGACGACTTACGACAATTTTAACTACCGGCATTCGGTCATCGGTTCGATGGATGACTTGAATGCCGCGAGCGTTGAAGACGTGCGCGAGTTTTTCAAACTTTATTACGCGCCGAACAACGCTGCGTTGGCGTTGGTGGGCGATTTCAATCCGACGCAGGCATTGGCGCTGATCAAGAAATACTTTGAAGTGCTGCCTGCCCAGCCCAAGCCGCCTGCCGTTGACATCGCCGAACCCGCGCAAACCGCTGAACGCCGTTTGAAAGTCGAAGACCCGCTGGCGCAAGTGCCGGTGTTGGTTATGGCTTATAAGGGCGTGCGCGGGAATACGCCGGATGCCTATGCGCTGAACGTGCTTTCGACGGTGATGGGCGGCGGCGATAGTTCGCGGCTTTATCAACGGCTGGTCAAAGAAAAACAGTTATTGATTCAGACGCAAACCTTTGTCGAAACGCGGCGCGGTGTCGGAGGCTTTGGTGTGCTCGCCGTCATAACGCCGGGCAAAAGCCAGGAAGAAGTCGAAGCCGCGCTCAACGAAGAGATCGCTAAATTGCAAACCGAACCCATTGCCGACTGGGAACTCGAGAAAGCGAAACAGTTCGCCAAACGCGGCGCGATCAATGCGCGCCAGAGTTCGCAAGGCCTCGCGGCCAGCATCGTCGAAGCCGCCATCGCGTGGAATGATCCGAATCTCGTGAACACACGATTGTCGAAAATCGCGGCGGTCACCAAAGAGGACGTGCTGCGCGTGGCGAAGCAATACCTGAAAAAGGAAGTGCGCACCGTAGGCATTGCGGTTCCCGCACCCAAAGGCAAAGGCGGCGCGACGCCGGGGCAATAGCTTGGCGATGTAGAACAAGATGGCATCTTGTTCTACGTCATCGAACTAATCGGCGAACTAATCGGCAAGGAAGAAAAAAAGATGAACAACCAAATCATAAAAACATTGTGCGCAAGTTTTTCTTTGGCGGCTTTGGCCGTCACAGGCTTCGCGCAAGGCGGCGGTACGGCGCAACAGGAACGCCCTTCGAGCAAGGGCGCAGTCATCAAGGGCAAGGCTCCGGTCAATAAAGACGTGCTTAAAGTCACGTTGCCCAAACCGTTTGAGACCAAGTTGAGCAATGGCTTGCAGGTCATCGTGTTAGAAAGCCACAAGCTGCCTACGTTTTCTGCGCAACTGGTCGTGCTGAAAGGCGGCTTGAGCGATGACGACAAGATGATCGGCGTGGCTGATTACGCCGCGTCGCTCTTGCGCGAAGGCACGACGACGCGCAACAGCCAGCAAATTGCCGAAGCCGTAGACAGTCTGGGCGCAACGCTCGGCGCTGACAGCGGACTGACTTCGGTGACGACGACGGTGAACGCTGCGGGCCTGGTCGAAAATTACGACAAGATCATGGCGCTATTCGCCGACGTGATTTTGCATCCGAGTTTTCCGAAAGATGAGTTGGAAAAACTCAAACAACGCAACATCGGTGCGCTGGGCTTTCAGCGTTCCGATCCGGGCTTTCTCGGTGGCGAGAAAATGGCGCAGGTTTTGTATGGCAAACATCCCGGCGGACGCTATTCGATGAGCGCCGAACAGATCAATGCGATTACGACCGAAGCGTTGAGGGCTTTTCATGCGGCAGCGTTCAAGCCGAACAACGCAATCTTCGCCATAGTCGGAGACGTGAAACCGGCAGACGTCGTAGCCAAACTTGAAAAATCCTTCGCCGGTTGGAAAGCGGGCGAAGCCGTTGCAACAACGATTCCGCTTGTGCCTGCCGTGCCCGCCACGAAAGTCTATCTCGTAGATCGTCCCGGTTCGGTGCAAACCAATTTGATGTTGGGTGTGCCTACGATTGAGCGCAACGACCCTGATTATTTTGCGCTCGAAATGATGAATCAGGTCATCGGCGGCGGCGCGAGCGCGCGGCTGTTTTTGAACCTGCGCGAAGACAAGGGCTATACCTATGGTGCTTATAGCAGTTCGTCGTCGGGCAAAATTCGCGGCTCGTTTCAAGCTACGGCGGAAGTGCGGACGGAAGTGACGAAAGACGCAATGAACGAGTTTATGAAAGAACTCAATCGCATTCGCACTGAGCCTGTTCCCGCTGATGAATTCGACCGCGCGCGGCGCACCATCGTCGGCGGTTGGGCGCGTCAACTCGAATCGCCTACGTCGTTGCTGGGCAACACCATCACGTCAAAGCGCTATGGCTTTGCGGCGGATTATTGGGACACCTATCCCGCGAAGATTGCGGCAGTGACTCCGGCGGATGTGCAGCGGGTCGCGCAAAAATACTTAACGCTCGACAAACTCGCCATCGTCGCAGTCGGTGACGCCGAAAAGATCAAAGCCGATCTCGCCGCGTTCGGCACGGTTGAAGCCACCGACGCCGACGGCAAACCGTTGGTCGCGGCCTCTGATCGTCCGCCCGTCGCGCCTGGCCTCACCGGCTTCTGGTCGCTGATGCTCGAATCGCCGCAAGGCGCACTGCCCATCAAGATCGAATTCAAAGAAGATGCGGGCAAAGTGTCAGGCGCGCTCGATACGCCGTTCGGCAAGTTCCCGATCACGTCGGGCGCGCTCAACGGCAACGACGTGAATTTCAAAGCGAAGATCGAAGTGCAAGGCAACGCCCTCGAACTCACCGCCGCCGGCAAACTCGAAAACGGCGTCGCCATGAAAGGCGAAATCAGTTCAGACGCCACTGGCGCGATGAAATTCACGGGAAAGAAGGAGAAGTAGTTATTAGTGGCTAGTGGTTAGTAGCTAATAGCGAGTAGCTAGTGATTAGTAGTTTTAGTGATTATAGCGGTTTGCAGTTGCGTGCGAC
>JAYSVR010000447.1:0-13570 GCA_043718445.1 Acidobacteriota bacterium
GCGCCGATCGCGGCACGCATTGCGAAGCGAGCTTATTCAGCGCCGTGCTGCATCTGCTCAAACACGATCTAAACTTATGGGACTACTTAGTTCCATCCATTAAATTCAATCTGGACATATCTTTACAAAATGTGTCCTGACGCAAGGGGTCTTGTGCTTTTTTGTGGCGAAGGCCCATTGAGGGAATGGTAGGAAATCCTCACTGCGGTGTCTCGCCGTTGCTTTGAGCCAGCGTCACGGTATCTTTGATCCAGCGCGGTTCATAAGGGCAATGGCGGCATCCGCTGCCGCAACAATAGCCGCGCCGTTGGTGAAATTCGCTGGTAAAAACCATTGCCGAACCTTCCCAATAAAAGTCTTCGCCTTCCCGCAAACGTTGCAGTTTTTCTTTCACGACGCGCAAGAGTTCCTGCCCGGTAGAATTTGACATCAATACCTCTGCCACCTATTTTGCCCGCCATCGCAAAGCACAACAACTCGAAGGAATAATTCATGCCGAAGCTACAATACTGGCTAATGAAATCAGAGCCGGAATCTTTCTCGATTGACGACCTGAAAAAAGCGAAGCAGCAAACCACCTGTTGGGACGGCGTACGCAATTACCTCGCGCGCAATTATATGCGTTCGATGAACGTGGGCGACCGCGTATTCTTTTATCACAGCAACGCCGCGCCTCCGGTCATCGTCGGCATTGCCGAAATCGTCAAGACGGCTTATCCCGATCACACGCAATTCGACGCGACGCATCATCACTTCGACCCTAAGAGCAAAATGGAAGCGCCCGCGTGGGACTTGGTGGACGTAAAGTTCGTAGAGAAATTCGCCGCGCCTTTATCGCTTGAAACGTTGCGCGACCTGACTGCACTAAAAGACATGGAACTGTTGCGGCGCGGTTCGCGGTTGTCGGTGCAACCCGTCACGGCGGCGCAATGGAAAGCCATCGTCAAGCTGGCACAATCGCAAAAATAACATGAGCAAAGAAATCCGTTTCACGCCTGAACTTTTCACCTTCCTGCGCGAACTCAAAGCGAACAACAACCGCGAATGGTTTGACGCGAATAAGCCGCGCTTTCACGCTGAAGTGCGCGACCCGTTTCTGGCGTTCATTGCGGCGTGGCGTCCGCGCTTGCTGAATCTCAGCCCGCATTACGTCGCCGACCCGAAACCGATGGGCGGCGCGCTGTTTCGCATTTACCGCGATACGCGCTTCTCGAAAAACAAAGACCCATACAAGACCGTAGCGTCGGCTTATTTCCCGCACGAAGCGGGCAAAGAAAATACGCCGGGGATTTATCTGCACCTCGAACCCGATCAATGTTTCGTAGGCATCGGCATCTATCAGCCCGACACGACTACGCGCCAGTTGATTGCGCATACGATTGCGACAAAGAGCGACGAATGGCTGGCGATTAAGAACGAGAAGGCGTTCAAGAAACTTTTCACGTTCAGCGGCAGTTCGTTGCAGCGCGTACCCAAACCTTATGACGCAGACCATCCGCTCGCCGAAGACTTGCGCCGCAAAGATTTCATCGTCGTCGCCAACTTCACCGAAAAACAGATTTGCGCAAAAGACTTTCTGGATAAGTTTGAAACGACGTGCGCGACGGCTGCGCCGCTGTTGCGGTTTCTCACGCGCACCGTGAGCTTATCTTGGTGATAGCGCGCAGCGTGTCCGTAGCCCGACCGTTAGTGAGGGCTACCTCGGCATTGCGCGCCGTAGTACTGGAAGGACGCATCCTCAAGGTAGCCCTCGCTAACGGTCGGGCTACGGACACGTGACCCGATATGCCTGCAAAAAAATCCAAACGTGAAAGCAAAGCCGCGCTACACGAACGCGCGCAACAAATTTTGGCGCGGCTCATCCAGATCTATCCCGAACCGACGTGCGCGCTGATTCACAGCAATGCGTTTGAGTTGTTGATCGCTACGATCTTGTCGGCGCAATGCACCGACGAACGCGTGAACATCGTGACGGCGAATTTGTTTCGCAAATATCGCCAGCCGATTGATTATGTGAACGCGCCGCTCGCCGAGTTAGAGCGAGACATTCATTCGACGGGTTTCTATCACAACAAGGCCAGGAACATTCAGGGCGCAGCGCAAGTCATTGTCGAAAAGCATAACAATCAGGTTCCGCAAACGATGGACGAGTTGCACGCGCTGCCCGGCGTAGGCCGCAAGACCGCCAACGTCGTGTTGGGCAATGCTTTCGGCATTGTTTCAGGGATTGTTGTTGATACGCACGTCACGCGGCTCTCGCAACGGCTGGGGCTGACCAAAGCAGACAACGCCGAAAAGATCGAGGCCGAACTCATTCCCATGATTCCCGCAACCGAATGGATTAATTTTTCGCACCGCCTGATCGCCCACGGCAGGCAAGTGTGCAACGCACGCAAGCCGCTGTGCGGACAATGCCAGTTGGCGGATTTGTGCCCTTCAGCCCTCACCGCCGCTTAAAAACCATTGCCGAATGCTGAAGCGATGGCGAGCGGCTGGCACGTCTAGCGGTTTTCAGATGCGCAAGCCCGCAGCTAAATTTTTTAACTTTGATTTCGTACACCGGTGAACAGTCGCGCTGTTGTTTCGCCTGTGGCCTTATGCCATCCTGCGCGCGCCTAAGGGCATTCGTTTTATGACTTTTTCACAGCAATTCGCTCAATCTCTCAATCAACCTTTCGACCAACGAAAGACCACACTCGACAACGGTCTGGTCATACTGACTGAAACCGTACAGCACACGCGCGCCATCAGCTTCGGCGTATTTTTGCGTACCGGCTCGCGTTTCGAGCGTGCCGAACAAAACGGCCTGACGCATTTCATCGAACACGCCGTATTCAAAGGCACGCGCCGCCGTTCGGCGCTGCAAATCGCCAACGAAGCCGATGCGTTGGGCGGCAATCTGAATGCCTACACCAGCCGCGAGAGCGTAGGCTTTCACAACGACGTGGTTGATACAGATTTGCACAAAGGCTTTGAGTTGCTGACCGACTTGGTCTTGCAACCGGCTTTCGATCCGACCGAACTCGACAAAGAGCGCAACGTCATTCTCGAAGAAATCAAGATGACCGAAGACACGCCGGACGATGTGCTGTTCGATATTTTTACCGAAAACTTTTACGTCAATCATCCGCTCGGACGCCGCATTCTCGGTACGCCCGAAACGCTGGCGACCTTTAAGGATGCGCGACTGACTGACTATTACGAAACGCTGTTCAGTCCGGCGAATCTGGTCGTTGCCGCCGCTGGCAATCTCGCACACGACGAAGTGATTGAACTCGCCACCCAAACTTTCGGAGCCTTACCTAAACGCGACGCTGCGATTCCAACCACTGCGCCTGCGCCCGTCGCGCATCTTTCGTTTCAGCACAAAGCCGAACTCGAACAGGCACATCTCACGATGGGCGTCCCGTGTCCTTCGATCATGAGCGAAAAGTTTTATACCGTCGGCCTGCTGTCGAGCCTGTTGGGTGGTGGCTTGAGTTCGCGGCTGTTTCAAGCCGTCCGCGAAGAGCGCGGTTTGGCCTATGACGTATCCGCCAGCGCCAGCCAGTTTCAAGACGCCGGGTACTTTCAGTTTTACGCGGCGACTTCGCCCGACAAGGTCAACGAAACCATCACCGCGATGATGGACGAAATCAAACGCATCAAAGCCGAACCCGTCACGCTCGAAGAACTCGAACGCACACGCGGCAAGTTGCGCACCAGCCTGATTCTGGGGATGGAAAGCTCAGGCGCGCATTTGAGTGCGATGGTCGGCGGCGAACTCACCGAACAACGTTTCATCCCGCTCGCAGAAATCGTAGAGAAAGTCGAAGCCGTCACCGCCGCAGACGTTCAGCAATTAGCCAACGAGATTTTTCAGACCGAAGCGTTTGCCGCGACGGTGGTGGGCAACCTAAAAGGCTATCAATTGAAACGTTCCCAATTTGCCTGTTAGTTTGTCTGTTAGCGCCAAAGCGAGCGAACCCAACTCTCTGAATGAACGTATGTGAGCCGTCAGGAGAAACCCAATCATGTATTGTCCTAAATGCGCTGCGCCGATTGATGGCGTGAAATTCTGTCGCCAATGCGGTGCGAACGTGAGTCTGGTTCCGCAAGCCTTGACCGGCCAATTGCCCGCGCCAGTTCAAACCGAAGCGACGCCGCCCGCGATGCAGACTATGGATATGCATTACGGACGCCGACACCGCAGACAGCGACAAGCCCAACCAACCGAACCGCCGAGCATGGCGCACGCTTTTAACCATGTCCTCCTGGGGCTGGGTTTTCTCGCCGCTGTCGCCATCGTCATGCGATTTACGCCCGGCGGTATGAGCTGGGGCTGGGTGTTTCTTTTCCCTGCGATGGGAGCTTTCGGCAAAGCCATCTCTGAATATTATCGCGCCGCCGAAGCGCAACAACAGGCCAGATCGCAACCATTCCAGCCCACACTTGCGCCTCAAACAAACATCTCACAACCATTCATACAGGTTCCGACCACCTCTGAATTGAAGCTGCCCGTCGCCGCGCAAGAAGCCGCGCAAGAAGGCGCGCAAGACCTCGCGCAACCCGTCAGCATTACTGAACACACGACCGCCTTGCTTGAACCGCACCACCGCATAAACGCCCAAGACGAGCGTCGCTAGGTTGGGTTTGCAGCCTGTGACGTTCTATATCGCGTGTTGTTTTTGGCGAAGCGAAGACACGCACGAGTTTACGTGGTTTTTACCTAGCGAGGCGCGATATGCCGAGCCGCCTTCCGTAAGCCCGTAAAATAAGGCGTTTTGTGCTTACCTCAAGCCTGCCTCGAACCGTGCAAGAGTTTACCTATGGTTTACAACAGAGTCCGCGATTCTATGGTTCAATGCATATCGTGTTGAGGCGGCAATGCAGTCGTCGCAACGGAATTTGAAAAACCATCACTGAGCATCGAGCAGCAAGGAGAACTGTTATGAATTTGAAACGAATGAACACGCTATGTAACGCACTGATGATGTGCCTCTTGTCGGGCGGCCTGATGATCGCTCTGGCCCAACGCCCCGGTGGCGGAGGCCCGCCGTCGGGAGGCCCACAAGCTGGCGGCCCGCCGGATTTCATCGAGCGCATGCTTGATTTGACCGATGCGCAAAAAGAACAAATCAAAACGATTCGTGAACGCGCGGCAGAGGCTTCCAAACCGCATCACGAAGCCTTGAAACCCTTGATGGAACAACAGCACGCGCTGACCGAAGCGGATACGTTCAACGAAGCGGCGTGGCGTACGCTGGCGGTGCAAATCTCACCGATTCAAATTGAGTTGCAGGTGATTCAAGCCCGCGCGCAAGCCGAGACACATCAGGTATTGACCGCCGAACAAAAAGCCAAGCTCGCTGAAATGCGCAAACGCATGGAAGGGCGCGGAGGTCCCGGTGGCGGTCGTCCCGGCGGATTCGGCAGACCGGGCGGATTCGGTTCGCCGCGACAGTAAGCCGCGAGTGCGCCGCGTTACCCGATCAACCAAAAGCACGATGAAGCGATTCGTTTCATCGTGCTTTTTTGCTTTTGTGGCTGGGGGCTGGTGGAGTTGTGCCCGCCAGTTATTGCAACGGTCGCCGGTAAAACTTGCCGGAGGTGGTTCCTGCGTAAAAGAAGCCACTACCGACAGCCATCGTATTAACTCTCAGATCAGTCAGTCCGTCAGTGAATGGCTCCCAGGTTTTCGTAGCGCCGTCGTTAAGTCGCAAGATGCCACCGCCCGCAAAACTCCCGCCAGACAAGCCCGCCAGACAGGCGTAGACAACGTTGTTGTGAATGAGGAATCTTGCTACTCCTACTTTAAGGGGGCTGGGCGGCGACACGGGCAGAAGAGGCACGCCTCCATTGATCGGTGTCCACGTTAAGCCATTGTCCGCAGAGTAATAAATGCCCGAAAAGCTCGTTCCGACGAATAACTCAGTGCCTCGTGCAATTATTGCAGTCGGGTAATCAAACGCAGTATCCAGCGCGGCAATGCCAATCTTCACCCAAGAGGCTCCTGCATCAGTCGAGCGGAAAACGCCGCTGCCATTGATCGCATAGAAGCCGTTGGTTCCGAGGCTGACAACATAGGAGCGAAAGTCGCTGAGCTTCGTCCAGGTCTGTCCGTCATTCGATGAACCGTAAAAACCTGAGTCGGTAGCTGCATAAACGGTCGAACTGGTTTGGGCGAAATTGCCTACGTTACTCACAATCTCAGAAACTGCTGCCCAATTGTTATTGCCCAAAGTGGCTCGACGGATGGGAAGGAATGTCGTGTTGTCACCCGCCAGCAAAAAACCGTTACGCGCGGCCAAAGCGGTTGTGTAATAACCCGGAACGCCAAACCCTAACACCAATCCTTGAGAGAATGGTTCCCAGCTTGAGCCATTGTTCTGCGAGCGAGACACTCCATAATTAGCGCGAGCAATATAAACTTCGTTGTTGTTGGGCACGATGCTTTGAATGATTCCGATCTGAAAATCCGCCGTCAATGTCCAAATCGTTGCGCCTGTGACCGTGATGGAAACCGGCCTAGTGTCGCTCAAGCTGCCATCGCTTACCGAAAAACTCACCGTCACAATTCCCACCTGATTGACGTTCGGCGTCCACGTAAAGCGTCCGGCCATTGCATTGGTTGGGCTGAAGGTTGCGCCGGTCGGCAAGCCCGAAGCCGTCAGCACTAAGGTTTGGCCTGCGTCAGGGTCAGTCGCCGATACATCGAAGGCGAGCGGTTGCCCTGCCGCTACGGTTTGCGCTGCCGGTACGGTCAACACAGGTTGACGGTTGCCGCCGAGGACGGTCAACGCGACGGTGCGAATCGGCGCACTCAAGCTCTGACTGTCGGTCGTGCGCAGCGTGAGCGTGTAGTTGCCAGCGGCGGTTGCGCCCGGTGCGAGGCGCAGGTTGGGTACGCCTTGTAGCGTCACGATGGATGCGAAGGTCGCGCCAGTAACGGCGACAGTGACGGCTTGATTTTCAGGATCGCTCACCACCAAGGGCAAGTTGCTAATCGTGTTTACGCTGACGGTGCGCGAAGGAGGAAAAGTAAGCGAAGGCGGCTGGTTGGGTTGCGTCGCAGGAGAAGGCAGCACGAGGTCGGTCGTGATGCGTGTCGTCGAGAAAGCCAGCGCCGTGATGCCTGTGCGTGCGACGCGGTCGGTGCGTCCGGTGGGGCGAATGAAAGAGGCTTCGAGCGAAAGTTGCGCGTTGGCGGGTACGGGAACGCTCGTGACGACGAAGCTGCCGTTGCCGTCGGTGAGCGCGAGTTGTCCGGCACTGACGATGAGGGCGTTGCGTACGGGGCGCGTGTCGCTATCCACGACGCGGCCAATGACTGTCGTCGTGGGGCGTGCGTTGGCGACGAAATAAATCGAAGCCTCGGTGATCGCGTTGGCGGCGGTTTCGATACGTTGGCCGTCGGCGGATACGGTTGCCGTGCCTGCCGCGACAAACGTACCCAACTGAGAACTCGTCGCGGTTTGGTTCAAACGATAGAGCGTGACTTGTGAGTTCGCGGCCCAACCGTCCGGGTTGGGGAACGTCAGTTTGCCGCCCAGACTGAGCCGTATGCCGAAAGGTGAAAGTTGTGCGAGCGCCGAACTAAAGACGCCGCGCGGCAACTGCGCGGGCGCGCGGCTGTTCTCGACGCGCGTCAGGTAGATGCGCGGGTCGGTGACGCCTGGAGGCAAGGTGGCAACGGAGTTGTCGGGAAGATCGAACGTGAGGCCTCCGTTAGTGACGGCGGCGGCGATGGCTGCGGGAGCCGACGCGGTGGCGGCGGATGGTGCGCCATCGTCGTCAATAATGATGGTCGGGATGGTTTGCGCTTGCACGGAAGAGTTGTCGGGCGGTTGCAACGCGATGACCGATTGCAGGTTGTCGCGATTGCCCAGCACGCCGACGAGGCGTTGATAAACGGGCAGCTTCGGTGTAAGCGGCAAGGCCGTGGGATCAACGCGCAGAACGGCTTGAGCGGCGGGCACGTCTTTCACGGTGTAGCTGCCGTCGTTGCGTGTCGTCGCGTTGCGGTTAGCGATGCTGACGGCGACGTTGGGCAGCGGATTGCCTTGGGTATCGGTGATGACGCCGCTGACCGTAGTGAGAGCGTTGATCGGGTTGGCGGATAAGCCTTCGCCCAACGCCGTGCGCACCGCGAGCTTGCCGCTGCCAACGCCGAAAGGTACGCGCACGACGATGCGCGTGGCTGTGGCTGATTCAACGGTGCGGGTTTCTACGCCGCCGATGATGATGGCGTTGCCGTTTGCTGCGGTTGAGAAACCTGTGCCGGTGATGGTCAACGTTTCGCCCGCAACGGCTTGCGTTGGCGTCACGCTCGCAATGGTTGGCGCACCTGGCGCATCGCTGGCGACATTGGCGAGATCAATTTCAGCTACGTTCGAAGCGCGCGTGTTCGGCGCGAGCAAGCTGAGATTGAGGCGTCCGCGTCCGACGAGAGAGCGTGTGAGTTCGACGTTGATTTGCTCTACGCCGAAAAAGTCTGATGAAGCACCGACGTAACTGGGCGTGACTTCCAGGCCGCCCATCAGCACGCGCAATGAACCGGCGACGCCGCGCGCGCCGCTGGCATAAAGCAACAGAAAGAGCCGTTCGTTCGCCGGGCCTAAATTGAGCGGAGCGGCTTGCCAGCGGTTCGTCGCCGCGTCGAGTTGCGCGATGGGTTCATAGCTTTGCGTGTTATTCGCTCGCACGCGCAAGGCAACCGCAGCGGCCACGCCCTGGCCGTTGCCGTTGAAGGTGAACAGCGACGGCGCAGCATTGGCGACTTCAACCGCACCCGTGCGCGTCGAGCCGTCGCTGGCTGTGACCGAAATGTTTGCCGTACCGATTGCCGTGCTTGCCGGAATCAAAAAGTTGATTTGTCCAGAAGAGACGAAAAAGAGTCCGGCGGCGACGTTGTTGACGCGCACCGTTAAGCCCGCCAGCGTTGTCGGCAAAGGCCGCGTGCTGGCCTTTCCGGTCTGGACACTCAAGCCCACGCCGAACAGCGCCGCGATGCTGTCGGGCGTCACGGGCGCTTGATAGTTGCCGGCAGAGACGACGGCAACAGTGGTGTTGGCTTGCAATGCGGTTCCCTGACGCGGCCATTGCGCGAAGGCAAAAGCAAAGACGAACAGAGCGCAGATCGTAACCGCAATAGAACGAGTGGTGAGATGCACGTGAATCCTCCGGTGGCGATTGAATGGTTCGAGGCCGCGAGCGGGCAACGGCTCGTGACACGTTATTTGGGGAGGGAGGGTGAAAGCACAGCAGGTCACTTGAGTGCTTGGTTACGTAGGATTTCGAAGCGGCGGCATTTAGTGTGACCGGCTACACTATAAAGCAGTCGGGTTGAGGCGGAATCGTACATTGAGGCTGGTTGTGTTGTATGTATGGCAACGCAGCTTTATCGCGTAAGGTCATAGATTGCGCTTTTCAGCCGAGATTTTTTGAGAGTACGGAACAGACGAAAATAACAGAACAGACGGAATTTTCCCCGTGTTTCTTTTTCGTTTGCTCCATTATTTTCGTCTGTTCCGTACGCTGTGCAAGTCCAAGTCGTAGTTAAAATACTGTCCGAATAGGTCAGCCACCCGTTTCAGAATGCCGGAGGGTTAAGGTCAATTTTTTCACGTCTGAATTTTGCACTAACTGATTTATGGCGAAGGCATCCAGATTTCCTCAGGCCATTGGTAAGAGGCTCCTGACACAAATTCAACTGCGGCTTTTTTGTTGGTGCAGTGGTAGCGATGAAAGATAAGCGTACCGCAAAGAGACGAAGCGCTTAGTGGTGATTCACTTTATGGTTTGATTGCCATCACCCGTAAGCGGCGATAATCGGCCAGCCATTGCCCGCCGTCGTAATTGCTTTCGCGCAGGTACATTTCAATCTCGGTCAAGGCCTCCTCTTTTTGCGCGGCGTCGAGTTCGACAAACATGCGTTCGGCGAACATGGTCAGCCAGTTGCGCATGCCTGCTTCGCCTTCGAGCGGCGTATGGCGATCAAAGAGCCAAGCTTGCGTCACTTCCAACCCGCAACTTTCCAGCAATGAACTGTATTCACCAATCGAAGGGTAAAACCAACCGTGCGGAATTTCGTGGCCGGTGTAGCGGCGCAAGACCATTTGCGTGGCTTCGATAATGTTCGACACGTTACCGCGTCCGCCAAACTCAGCCACGAAACGTCCGCCGGGTTTGAGCGCAGCAGCGATGCGTTGGGCGGCGGCTTCGGCTTCAGTTACCCAATGCAGCACAGCGTTGGAAAACACCGCGTCGCAGGGTTCGTCCATCACAAAGCTGGTCGCGTTGCCGTGCATAAACTTGAGGTCAGGATAGTTCTGTCGCGCCGTTGCCAGCATGGATTCGGAATGATCCAGCCCCGTGACGCGCGCGCCGCTTTGCGCAATCTGATTAGTGAGTTGTCCCGTACCGCAGCCCAGATCAAGAATCGTTTCGCCCGCTTGTGGGGCGAGCAATTCGACCAAGCCTTGTCCGTAACCAAACACGAAAGCGTGGCTCTTTTCATACAGCGCGGAGTTCCAATTTTGTTCGGGCATAATTTTTTAGTTGTCGAGTAAGGCCAGCAAAGACTGTTCGGCTTCGGCAGGATTGGGATGATGAATGCGTACCAGTTTTTGCCGCGCAGCAGCGCCGCTGAGAATTTCTACGTCAGCGCGCGCGACATCCAGTAACTTGGCGAAGAGCTTGATGAGTGCTTCGTTGGCTGCGCCATCTACGGGTGGCGCGGCCAGACGGACTTTCAGCGCGCTGTCGTGCAAGCCTATTATTTCGCTGTGTGAAGCGCGCGGTTGCACGCATACGGAAAACGTTAGGGTTGTGGCTTGCAAAGTAATCTTCAGCATCGCTACCTCCAAAAAATAAAACGCCCGCGCGCGGCGCACAATTTACGACAGAGACCAAATCATAGAAAATGCGCCGTGGCTGAAATCCTATGAATCCAATTTATGAACTCCAATCGCAAATCACCCGTCGCGCCTTCCTGAACCATTGCACCGTAGGCACGGCGGCGCTCGCGTCATTACTCAACGAAAACGCCTCTGCTGCTGAGACTCCGCACTCCGCACTCCGCACTCCGCACTCAAAGGCCAAGCGCGTGATTTATCTGTTTCAATCCGGCGCGCCTTCGCAACTGGATTTGTTCGACCCGAAACCGCACCTCGAAAAATATCGCGGACAAAACCTGCCTGATTCGATTCGCAAAGGGCAGCGATTGACCGGAATGACAGCGTTTCAGTCGAGCTTCCCGACCGCGCCTTCGATGTTCAAGTTTGCGCAACACGGCGCGTCGGGCGCGACCTTGAGCGAGTTGTTGCCGCATACGTCACGTATCGTAGACAACGTGAGTTTCATCAAGTCTATGTTCACCGAACAGATCAATCATGATCCGGCGATTACGTTTTCGTTGACGGGCTTTCAGTTGGCGGGGCGTCCGAGCATGGGGTCGTGGTTGTCTTATGGGTTGGGCAGCGAGAACAAAGACTTGCCATCGTTTGTCGTACTGGTTTCGCTGGGCACGGGCAATCAGGCCGATCAGCCGTTGTATGACCGGCTGTGGGGCAGCGGCTTTCTGCCTTCGCAATATCAGGGCGTGAAATTTCAAAGCGGCCCCGATCCGGTGTGGTATCTAACGAATCCGGCGGGCGTGAATGACAAGGTGCGCCGCCGCTTTCTCGACGACCTCGCCAAGTTGAACCAGCAAAACGCCGAAGCCACTGGCGACCCCGAAATCACTGCGCGCGTGGCGCAATACGAAATGGCTTATCGCATGCAATCAAGCGTGCCTGAGTTGACCGATATGTCGAAAGAGTCAGAAAAGACTTTTGAGCGTTACGGCCCTGATGCGAAAAAGCCTGGCACTTATGCGGCGAATTGCATTCTCGCGCGGCGGCTGGCTGAACGCGGCGTGCGTTTCATTCAACTCTTTCATCGAGGCTGGGATCAGCACAACAACTGCCCGAAACAAATCACGAATCAAGCGCGCGACACCGACCAGCCCACCGCCGCTTTGATCGAAGACCTCAAAGAGCGTGGCATGCTCGACGATACGTTAGTCGTTTGGGGCGGCGAATTTGGACGTACGGTTTATTCGCAAGGCAAGCTGACGGCGGATAACTATGGTCGCGATCATCATCCACGTTGTTACACAATCTGGATGGCGGGCGGAGGCATCAAGCCCGGCTTAACGATGGGCGAGACAGATGATTTCAGTTACAACATCACACGCGACCCGGTCGAAGTGCATGACCTCAACGCTACCATTTTGCATTGCTTAGGGATTGACCACACCAAACTGACTTATCGCTCGCAAGGCCGTGATTTCAGGCTGACGGACGTACACGGCAAGGTGCTGACGAACTTATTGGCTTAGGGAAAGCGTGGCGAGTTGTTCGAGTGTTTCAAAGTAGCGGCGATGGGTGCGGCGAATTGCTGCCTCAGAGAGAGCTTCAAGAATAACGACTTCACGCTCAACGCCAAGCCTGTTGTAACGCAGCTCCATCTCAAGTCGCGCGTCGTAGGCATCGCGCCTTTGGTCATTCGTGAAAGTTTGAAATGAAACGAGCTTGCTGTGGCTACGATCATATTCAATAAGGAATAACATATTTCTTACTCGCTTCTAAAACTAACTCCAATAGCTTCTTGCAACGCTTCCGTTAGTTTAGTTTTTTGGGATGCAATTAGAGCATCAAGTCTTGACACAACCATTTTTAGATCTTGATCTTCACTCAATCCTGAATTCATTTTCAGTTGCTCAATCACGGCTTCTTGCATTTCAATTTCTTTTACATTGCGAGAAATCGTTGCCAAGATTGTCTTGTGTATATCATCGCCGCCACCGTACTTGATATCAGGCTCAACATCAAAAAACCTTTCAGATAGTTCTGCCCATAGCTGCTGTAAAGAAGTGCGCACCTGAACTTCAACAGGCTTTTCCTGTAATTTCACAATTAGGTGAATTGCGCGATAACCGTAGCTTGGTTTTTCACGGCGATCAACGATTGAAAAGGATTCAAAAATACTTGTGAGAGACTGTGTCACTACCTCTTGCTCCGAAATGCCCCGCACAATTAACCGGCAACCAACGACATCCTGCATTTGCGTCAAGCGGATTCGCTCACGGCGCAACTTGGCTATGATTGAAGCATTCGTCTTCATTCTCCCGCTTAACCCATTCGTGATTTTTTCTTGAATCGTCTCAGATACCGCCTGAAATACGCCCGCGAAGCTGTTCCGATATTCAGCCAGCATTTGCAAATCGTCATCGCTGTGATGATCAAGCTTCAACCTTTCGCCGAGCTTATCAATCTGAGTTTTGGAAAACGTTTGTGCCACGCGCGAACTATCTTATGCCGTTGTAGTGCGCCGCAACCCTAGCTCCTCTTGAATCTCACGAAGCGCAACAATCACGAACGCACAATGTTCATCGAAGCTCACGCTTAATTCCTCGGCTCCGCCCCAGAGGTCGGCGCGATTAACGGTGCGCGCAAACGCCTTGTCTTTCATCCGCTTAATGTAGCGTAGGCTTCAGCCTGCGGACGTAGCGCGGACTTCAGTCTGCGCGTCATTGCGCAACCGCGCA
>JAYSVR010000448.1:0-13530 GCA_043718445.1 Acidobacteriota bacterium
ATGCGTCCCGCCCACGGGCCGTATTTGGCTACGTCATTGGGCAAGACAGTGACGCCGCTCAAGGGCGTATTCAAATTTGTGACGAGACTTCCCTGCCCCGACGCAGTCACACGATAAATACGCCCCGTCGCGGTGACCGCAATCACGTGGCCGCTGAATCCGCCGGTGCGGTCAAGCGTTAAGCCCGTCACACGTCCGCCTTCGCCCGCGCCCGCTGTTCCTAAAGTTACCCATGGATTTTGTAGCGTCGCGCCGTTCGCACTCAGTCGCGCAATAACACCATTCGCCGACGTCGTGAAAAACAATTCGCCGCGATTGAAATTCGCCAGGCTCTTGCCGTTGCCGTCATCACGTGCCGTCGCCAGCCGCAGTTCCCCGCCCTGATTGCTCACGTTCGCATAAGCCGTATGCGCGCCGCTCGCGGCGATGAGTTCAAGATTGCGCGGCTGTCCGTTCGGCGCATTTACCGCCGCTAACAGCTTGTGCTGCGCTTCGTGGTAAGCCAGTCCCGTCAGACCGTTGAACGGCGTAGCGACTTCGGAAAGCAATAATCCTACGCCGCCTTGCATCAATGACGCGCCTGCCGCAGCCAGTGGCGACGGACTCGGCGCGGGTTTCTCGCTGCGCGCCTCACGACGTTTATTGATAGCTTCTTCGCGCGCCCGCTTCCCTTCCCTTTCGTTCGCCGCCACGGCTGTGATTGGCAACGCCATTTGGCACAGCAATCCGACCATCAGCGCGTAGCTCACTACGCGACGAAGGCGCCGTGGTTGACGCGGCAGCCATTGGCAGAGCTTCGCCCACAAGTAAGCGTCAACAGCAAAGAGTTCTTTACGTTCTGAAACGGCGACAGGAACAGCAATAAGGTTTTTCATAATGGCAAAAACGGATACGCAACCTGCATCGCACCACTGGCACAGCGGTACGACGCACTCTTAGACGCACAAGCACAAAGCGTGTACATCAAACATAAATGTGAGTTTCACGTAGGGACCTTCTCCGTGCCATTTTGTTGGATTGAAGCACGTTAAGGGGACAAATTAAGCTGCATTTCCCTGGGATCGGGAGGAGATATGTTACTGGCTATGGCTCTGCGTCTTCACCTTCATCGTTGGCAACTTCACCCATTAGGCCATGGCATCTGGTTGTAATAACACCAATTGTTTTTTGTAAAAGTTCGCTTGGTCGAACCAGCTAGAAAATGGTTCGGCTAAGTGAGGCGGATTGTCTTCACCGACCCAATGCCTGTCAATGGGTGCGCGAAAATATTTTAATATGGCTCCATTTCCGAACTAATTCTAACCGTCCTTTGCCGTCCTTTGCCGTCTTTCCAGTTAAACTATTTCTTTTCAACTATTTACCTATAATTCCCCTTCCCTGTTCTGGGCCTAAACGTAAGAGGCACTTTCCTTTGTAACACTCTTTGTTAATAATCCACTATTAACTGCTCAACCCGTTTGAGCGCAATCAATTGCATAGCACTAATATACGATTGACTGAACTCCCTTCTACGCTTAGGATGCCACTTTCGTGCAAGTCTGATTTGCCGAGAAATCACAGCAAGCATCAATTCAACAAACTTTTCGACCGAGTATTCAGAGGATTTCCTTTATGCCGACCAGCATCTTAACCGTCGCCAATCAAAAAGGCGGCGTAGGCAAAACTACGACTGTCGTCAATTTGGCGGCTTCTTACGCCAATATGGGCAAAAATGTGCTTGTCATTGACATGGATTCCCAGGGAAATGCTACGGCTTTATTGGGTGTAGAGGAACAAGCCCTCGAAACGCGCAAAGACGTAGCGCGTGGCATTCTCGAAAACCTCACGCTGAAAGACGTGGTGCTAGCCAGCAACACCGAAAGCATTGACGTTTTGGCGGGCAATAAACACCTCAAAGACGTGAAAGACCGGATGGAAGGCAAAGCGCGGCAACATTTATTGCTGAGTTCCCTGCTCACGCCCGATCAAATTAGCGAATACGATGTGATTTTAATTGATACGCATCCGAGCTTCGATTGCTTGCTGTTGTCGGCGCTGGTCGCGTCTCACTATTACATGGTTCCACTTTTTGCCGAAAAGTCTTCGATCAGCGGATTTTCTGAGCTTTTAACTTATTGCAGCGACCTGCGTCCGCTGAACGCGATGCTGATGATTATCGGAACGGTCATTACGAAATTTGACCGGAACAACGCGACGCACATCAAATTTGAAAAATTTGTCCGCCAAATCGGTAAGTCTTCCAAGTTTCGCGTATTCGAGACGCTCATCCCGATCAGCCAATCAGTTGCGGGGTCAGATGCGGCGAGCCAAGTACTTTTGAAATACAAAAAGAATGCACCCGCTACGGTTGCATATACCGCGTTGGCGGGCGAAATGCTGCCTTATCTAAAAGGCAAACGGTTGGGACGTTTGGCTACGCCGAACTTGGAAACGCTGGGCAATCTGCCCACCGAATTTGAAGCGGCTGCTGAATTAGAATTGTAATTGACTAAGCTGGCAACGCGTTGCCAGCTTTTTGTATTTGGCTGGTTACTCAGCCTGCTCGCTCTTACTGGCAACGCGTTGCCAGCAGATTAAACCCGCATCACTTTGCTGGCAACGCGTTGCCAAGCTCCGATTAATAGGTTTGTCGCTATGCCTAAAGAAAACAAACTGGCTTCATCCGTCAAAGCCACCATGGATGCCTTTGAAGCAAAGGTTAATAAACTCGACACGCCTCCGGCTGAAACCGACAAATTAGCTGCGCTTAGAGCGCATTTAGATAAGCAAGTCGAAATCCCTCTTGATTACATTCGCATTGAAGACAATGTGCGCCGCACGATTGATACCAATTCAACCAAGTTTTCAGAACTGGTCGAATCCATCAAACGGCAAGGCTTGCTGCAAAACTTAGTCGTAGAGTTGCGGGTCGAAGAGGGAATTCACCAGTTATTTTGCATTGCCGGACAGCGTCGTTTATTAGCAGCGAAAGAAGCAGGGAAGGCGAAAGCTAATTGCCTTATCAAGGAATTCGATGATCCGGCTGACCGTATTGCTTCGGGATTGGCTGAAAACCTGACGCGCGAAGACCTGTATTGTCTCGATATTGCCGAAGGCTTTGCCGGACTCATCGCCAATGGTTGGTCAGAAGACCAGGTTGCCGAACAGTTTGAACGCAATCCGCGCACGATTCGCCGTTACCTGACGATTGCCACCTGGCCGCAAGAAGCAATGGCGCTGATTCGCCAGCATCAAGACGTATTCACCACAAAACTTATCTTCAACGAATTGATCGCGCACCGTTACGAAACAACGGAAGAATTTATCGGGGTGATTCAAAGCAAATTGAGCGCGGCAGGCAAAGCGCAACCAGTTCAGCGAACGGTTAAACCCAAACTGGTAAAAGATGTTGAGAAGGCGTTAAAAACCCAGTTGCGGATGAAAGTTTTGGTGAAGGGAACCGAAGAAACCGGCAAGCTAACCATCGCGTATGCCAATGCTGACGAATTGGCACGGCTGCAAGCTCTGTTGATGAGCAGCGAAACAGCCAATTGATTGAGATTGGATAGGTTTCAGCAGGTGAGATACATGAACAGTTAAGGCTTCACTTGAACCACGGTTTAATCACTAAAATCCGATAACGGTGAGATTAGTGAACTGAAAATGGCGTTATTGACAGTGAATTGACAACACTAGAACCAGCGTCATTCGACGCAGTGATCTGACAACATCCGTGATGATTGAAAGCAAAGGGGTTAGCGTGTTACGGCGAGTGACACACCAAGTCATCGAATAGTTGTCAAAGCCTAGTGAGATACGCGAACCTGCCCGGTGAGATTCGTGAACATCACCACTTGGCGAAGGTGGTGAGATTGACGATTACAGGTTTGAAATCCTTTGTTTATAACGGTGAGCATTGCGAACCTAACCAGTGAGAAAGACCAGATCGAAGAGTGAGATTGGCAAACGAGAAAAGGTAGATTCGCAATGCTCACTGGTGAGATACGCGATTGAAAAGTTAAGCTAAGTCGAGTGATTCTTAGGTTTAGGTTCTTATGACTATTAATACCATGACTATCTAAAGACTTTTAAGACACACCAGCGACCTTGTGTGTGTCGTTTATTAAATTGGTGAGATTGGCGAACGGCAGAAATCGGTATGGCAAAGAAATCCATAACAAAAAAGGGAAGTGATAGTGAGGCGAACGCCTTAGCCAATGCGGGCGGCAGCCAGAGCCTTGCGCCTTTGCAGATCATTCGCACCGAAACCGTGATCTCGCGGCTGCCAATTCACAATCTGGTCAAAGGCGGAACCGTAAACATTCAAATCACGCAGCGCAACGAGAACGGCAAGGTCTCGCTGCATTGGGAAGTTTCGCCCAGCAACAAATACGGGCATCCGGGCCAATTGGCTTACAAGCTGGACACGGTGATCATCAACCGCATCATTGACGAAATCGGGCGACCCGTTCCGCGAATGCTCAAGATCGGTACCCTGAATCGGCTTTGTGGCGAACTAGGAAGCCAGAAAAATGAATTGAAACGCGCTTTGCAGCAAAACGCCTCTACAACGATTTCGGCCAAGCTGGCTTATAAGGGCAAGGATGGCAGCGAAAAGAAGCTGGAAGCCATTTTCTCGCGCTATGCGGTGGTCTTCACGGGCGAGACGCTGCCAAGCGGTGAGAAGGCCGATGAGATTTATTTGTTTTTTAGCGAGCCATATCTGGAAGTTTTGAATTCAGCGCCAGTGCGTCCGCTCAGTTACGATTATTTGCGTGAACTTTCGCCGACTAGCCAGCGGTTTTACGAGATTGTGAGCTATCGCATTTACGCCGCGCTGAAATATAACCACCCCAGAGCCAAGCTATTGTATTCAGAATATTGCACTTACTCGGCTCAGCAACGCCATGACAACTTTGAGCGGGTGCGCGTTCAGATGTACCGCGTTCACAAACCTCACCTTGAATCGGAGTACCTCGAAAACGTCGAATACGAGTCAATGACCGACGAAGAAGGGAAGCCGGATTGGGTGATTTTCTATGTTCCAGGCGCTAAGGCGCGGGCGGAATACGACACGTTTAACACCAAACAGGGAAGAGCCGGTCAGGGTGGTGAGATTCCCGAACGGTTGCTGCCCGAAGTGCATTCGCTGTTCAAACCAGAGGAGTTAACCGAAGTACCCGGTGAAATGACTGCGCAAGGATTGGTCAAACACTTTCATCTGCTGGCACGGCGAGTGAATGCCTACCGTCCGGTGAGCAGGGAACTGGAGCAGGCCGAAAACATTCTAACGACTTATGGTGCGCAGCAAGCTCAGTTTTTAGTCGAATTTGCCGTATCGCAAGCTGCCAAAACCAATTTCAAGGTGCGCCAGTTCGGCGCAGTGATGCAATACCTTGACGAAGGTTCGGCCTTTTATGGCAAGCGCGCTTGGCCCATCGAAGCCGTTCCGGTCAAACCTGAAAAGCAGCTTAACTTTTGGGAAGAAGCCGAAAGCGAAACGCAGCAAGTTGAAGCTCGTCTGGCTGCGCTTCCTGTCGAAGAATTGGAAACTCGCAAAGAAATAGCTCGCCAATCCATCCTGACGAAATTGCCTGCTGCGAAAGATTGGAGCGAAGACGTGATGGAACAAACTGTGCGCGCTTCTCTGTTGCGAGAGCTTTCAGAATAGGCTGTTTCACGATTTAGCCTTAGGGATTATTTTCAGCGTGAATAGCTAAGTTTATTGTTCTACAACTACATGCAGATGAACGGTTTGCATAATGCTTTAAGTTGGGTACGCCTTCCTCACCACTTGCCAATATTTACCGTTTCACAAGCCGCTAATTTTTTATCTGTAAGAAAGGCAAATATCAGACGCCGAGCTTATTTTGCTTCTTTGGACGCTTGCGGGCTTTGGCGAGTGCGTTAATGAGTTGATCGCTGAGGTCGAGGATTTCTTCGAGCGATTCGTTTGATAAATCGTCGGCGGAAAGTTCGCGCATCATCATTCCGATGTGTTGCAACTGGTCGTAAAACAAATGCGTAGGATCAAGTTCAACAAACTCACCGGCCAATTCGGCTTCAAGCGCAGCGGCTGCGATAGCGACTTCAGAATTTATCGGTTCGGATTCATTCGCCGCCGCCGCCGCCGCCGACTTGCCCAACAACTCCCCTAACAGTTGATTGATGCGCAGCCGCAACCGCGCCCCAGATTCTTGCGAAGCCAAGTGCGTCTTCAGCATTTCAACCCGCAGCCGGTCAGCTTTAGCAGGCGAGTATTTCAGGGTTTGCGCAGTCAGCCGCGCGAGTTGTTCGGCTTCAAAAAGATTGATGCTGTGATTGGCGAGCGCGGCAACGAGGTCGGCAGGGAAGTGAAGGACGCGCAAGTAATGGTCTACGAAAGTGCGCAGGCTGATGCGGCCTTGCGTCTCGCGTTGAAGCAAGGCTTTGAGCGCATCGGCTACGCGCCGCATTTGCTCGCGGTCATAACGGCTCGGCCTGCCGCGCCGCGAAGTGCTGCCGCCGTATGTTTCTTGATGGCGAATCGCAATCAGCATCTGTTCAACGGCTTGTTCAGATTTCGGCAAGTCGTTCGGCACGCGTTCGCGGAGTTCGAGCACCAGTCGTTTTACGGCAGCGGGATGGGCGAGCGAGTCGGGTTGTCGTTGTCGGCGGCGTGTCGCGCGCGTGGTCGTAGTCATACATTCGCATTCTATGCATTCAGCCAATGCGGACAAGCCAGCCTGACAGTGCAACGGTTGCAAGCGTGTTCGTTGATTTGCGCGGTGAACTGTTGCTGCCCGAAAGCCTGCCAGCGTTTGCGCAGTTGTTGAACTTCGCCATCCATATTCTCAGCCTTTCGGTTCCAGAGGTAACGATAAATCACGCCGTCGGCGGCTGAGAACACATAAGGCCGCAACTCAGGCTCGCGCTGTTTGAGCAACAAAAAAGCAGCGCGTTGCGCAGTATCCAACCCGCTCCACAGCAATTCATCCGGCGCGTTCTTGCTCGCGTTGTCGGCTAACGATTCAGGCCGAAACAAAAAGGCGTGCGTCGCTCCGTCATTGCCTTTGAATTGCGCGATTAAATCGAAACGCAGCGGCAAAGCGTCGTCACTTTTTATTGTCGCTTCGGCAAATTCGACTGCGGTGACGCGCGGCTCATAAGCACTGGCAAAGCGTCGCGCATAAAGTTCGCCGTAACGTTGATAGATCGGATAGTGCGGATGTTCGCCGTGTTTGTCTGCACTATATTGCGCAGCGAAAAGTTGCGCCGCCTGCGCTTCGGCTTGCGCTTGTCCCGATTCCTGCGCAACGCGAATCAACGCTTCGCACGCCAACCGCAGCGACAAATAAAAATGCACGTACTGCGGCATCTCCAAAACCGGGAAGCGAATGCCTACGAAATTTTCGAGATAAGTTTTGACGCCGCAGCTTTTGCTGTCCAACGCACGCGCCGCCAGTTTCGGCTCAGGCTTCGCGCCCCACAACGGGGCCATCGTGATTTGCTCCGCCGCTTTAACTGCGCCTTTCCACTCCAATTCGGGAATCTCAAAACGCTCCTGCCATTGATCGAGCAGCGGCGTGACCGAACGTCGGCGCGCGCGGTCGCTGCCTGATTTCGATTCAGCGCACGAGACGACGACGGCGCGTTGAGCGCGCGTGACGCCTACGAAAAGCAACGCATCGGCTTGCGCGAGTTCATCGCTTTTCGATGGCAACAAACTGGGCGGCAACCACCAACTTTCGCGGCCTTGCCCCAAAGTTTGCCCTGCGACGATGACGCAAGGGAATTCCAACCCTTTCGAAGCGTGACAGGTCATCACGCGCACTGCGTCAGGATCAGCCGCCGGCAAGTCAGGGCTCGCCGCGCCCGCCGCCAATTTGTTGCGTAACTGTTCGGCAAACGTGAGCCGCGCTTTCGTCGCCGATTCATTCAAGTGAGCAAACCGATAACTCGCCGCCCGCGACAACGTAGAAATGATTTCACTCAACGCGAGCGAACGTTGCGCATTCGGTTCAGCGCGCAACGCACGACGCAAGTAATCACTCGCGTCAAATAGGAAATGACACAGCATCGTGAACGCATCGGCGTCGAGCATCTCAACTTTCAAGGCTGTGATGACACGCTTTAACTCATCCGTAAACGCAGCGAGTTCAGCCGGAACGATCAAATCCGTTTTTTCACGTTCGGCTGTCAGCCAATTTTGAATGAGTTCGTTGAGCAGCTTTTCATCGAATCGCCCACGCCCCAACGCATAAATCAAACGGGGCAGGGAACTCGTCAGCGAATCGGGTAAGGTCGCAATCGCCACCAAATCACCCGCCGCGCCTTCGGCTGTCAGCAAACCAGATGTTGCAGCGCGAATGCCTTGCGCGCCCAACGTGAGAACTATATTGCGCACGTCGGAATTGCGCCGTGCGAGTACGGCAATGTCAGCCGGACGGACGCCTTCATCCAACCACGCGCGCACTTGGCGCGCGATGCCTTGCGATTCGGCTTCGTCTGAATTGACGCGCGCGATAGCGACCGAAAGGGAACTGAGCGAAGTTTGTTGAGAGCCTGCGCGCCAAGCGACTTCGTTTAACGCGGGTTCATTCGCCGCGAGCAATTCGCCGAGTTGATTGGCGGCGGTGACGACTTCAGGCGACGAACGATAATTCACTTCCAACTCGAAGATTTCAGCATTAGGGAAGTCGTGATGAAATTCGCTGACGTTTTCAGGCGCGGCTCCGCGAAAACGATAGATGGCTTGGCGCATATCGCCTACGACCCACGGCGGATTGTCGGGGCCGCAGAGCGCGCGCAACAACACGGCGACGGTGCGGCTCACGTCTTGGTATTCATCCACCATCACCCAACGATATTTTTGCCGCAATGCCGCGATCAGGTTGGGTTGCTCGGCCATCACGCGAATCGGTTCGGCGATGAGGTCGGCGAAATCCACCGCAGGCAACGCGCGCTTGGCTTGTTCGTAAGCTCGAAAGACAGAAAGCAGTTCGTTCGCCTTTCTCACTTCCGCTTCTTCCTCTTCACCAACCTTGGGCCAAGCCGCGATTTCCCTTTCGAGCAAGTCCGGCGTGATCGGTTGATCGTCCAGCACGCGGTCTTTGACGAAGCTGATATGTCGAATCAACCGCTTCACTGTTTCTTCAAGATCGCGCAAGTTCAGCAGCGAAGGAATGTCGAGCTTGCCGATCAACTGATTGATGATTTCTTCCTGTCCCGCTTCGTCGAGCAGCGTGAACGATTCGCTCAAACCCAGCGCGTGCGTATGCAAAAAGCTCATCCCAAATCCGTGAAACGTAGCGATCTCGATTTGATTCGCCGTGTCATCACCGAAGCGCGCGGCGACGCGCTCGCGCAACTCTTCGGTCGCGTCGTTGCTGAAAGTCAGCACCAACATTTGATCGGGTCGCGCGGCTTGGTCTTCCAGCAAAAATTCGATGCGGCGAATCAGCGTCGCCGTCTTGCCCGTACCCGGTCCTGCCGTCACCAACGCAGGTGAGCCAATGTGCGTTGCCGCTTTGAGTTGCTGTTCGTTCACGCTCACCGGTTTCTTGCGCGGCTTTGGCGAATCAGTTTTGGCAGGTGGTTGGGCAAAGACCGATTGAAATAATCCTTCGCCCAACTGCGCGCGAATCAATTTGATTGGCAACACGTGCTGGTCGGCCAAAGCTTCGGTCGTCATCGTCGCGTCATTCAACCATTCATCGAAAAGGGAAGTGGCCGGACACAAAAATTCGTTAGCGAAAGCATTGGCCTCGGCTTCTTCGCGCGCCTTGCGGCTGTAACGCGCGAGCGAAGCCGCCCCGTCATTCAAATAAGCCGAAGCGATCAATGGATCAGGTTCGCGGTCGTCGCTCGCGGTCAATCGTTTGTGCATGGCGAGATGACCGAGTTCGTGCGCCAAGACCCACAGCAAATTGTGCGGCTTGCGGTCGAGACGTTCGTCGTAATGAATGACGCCTTCGCGCGGTGAGACTTCGGCGCGGCTGCCGTCAATCACTGCGGCGGGCACGGCGACGGATTCGATTTGATATTCACTGGTGAGATACACGCGCAAAGCGTCAAGCAGGGAACTGGCTTCCGTGCTGATGAGCCTGCGCGTTTCGCGTCCTGCGTCTTTAGCGTGTTGTAAGGTTCGCATAAGCCGGATTATGCCATAACTTGCCGAAGCCAAACCTGCCGCGTATCTTGCCCAGTGTCGAAAGGCTCTATCGCAACCTGTCAGGTTGCGGAGGCTTTCGTTGGTAATAATCGGGTTTCACCCGAAATACCTCGCAACCTAACAGGTTGCGATACAAGTTCCTTTCAGGAGAAAGAATGAAAAGCAATCGAATCGCATTGTTGACCTGCGCCGCGCTCTTGCTTGGCTCGCTTGTTATGAAAACTCAAGTAATGAATGCTCAAGAATCACCCAAACCATCCGCCAAACCACCCGTAGCCAAAATCAAACCCAAAGTAACTAAAGTTCATGGCTATCAGGAAACCGATAATTATTTCTGGTTGCGCGAAAAAGCCAATCCCGAAGTTATCGAATACCTCAAAGCCGAAACGGCTTATGCCGACGCGATGACGGCTGATCAGCAAGTCTTTCGCGACAAGCTCTACAAAGAAATATTAGCGCGCATCAAAGAAACCGACGTAGACGCGCCTTATAAAAAAGGCGCTTATTATTATTACACCCGCACGATCAAAGGGCAGCAATATCCGGTTTATTGCCGCAAAGCGAAATCAATGCGCGGCTTGGAAGAAATCACCCTCGATATGAACGCGATGGCAAAAGGGAAGCAGTTTTTCAGCGTCGGCGCTTATGACATCAGCGAAGACGGAAACCTGCTGGCTTTCACGACGGATGAAACCGGCTTTCGGCAATACAAGCTGCATGTGAAGAACCTCAAGACCAGTCGCGTTACCCGCAATATCGCCGAACGAGTTACTTCGCTGGAATGGGGCAACGATAACAAGACGCTGATTTATGGGCAGGAAGACGTGACGACCAAACGGTCGGATAAAATCTTTCGCATTACGCTCGGCAGCCGCAAAGAACACGAGTTACTGTTTGAAGAAAAAGACGAACTTTATAACACCGCCGTCGGCAAAACCCGTAGCGGTAGTTACTTCCTGATTGAATCGTCGAGTTCCACGACCAGTGAGATTCGTTACTTGAGCGCCGATAGAGCCGACGGAGCCTTTCAGTTGGTGCTGCCTCGCAAAGAAGACCACGAGTATTATCTCGACCACATCGGCGATAAGTTTTATATTCGCACCAACGACCTGGGCAAAAATTTCAGGTTAGTTACTGTTCCTGTCAACGAACCTGGCAATAAAGCGAGCTGGCAGGAAGTTATTCCGCATCGCAAGGAAGTGATGCTTGAAGACACAGACTGCTTCGCTACGCATTTCATCGCCGAAGAGCGCAAGAACGGCATTCCGCAATTTACCGTACACGATTTGGCAACAGGGAAGTCGCACGTGATCGAATTTCCTGAACCGGTTTATGTTACTTCGCCTTCGACTAACTTAGAATTCGATGCCAAACAATATCGCATTAGCTATGAATCATTTATCACGCCGCGCTCGCTTTACGATTACGACGTAACGACCAAAGATCGTAAGTTACTCAAGCAACAGCCCGTGTTAGGCGGATACGACGCGACGCAATATAAGTCGGAGCGACTTTACGCCACGGCGAGTGATGGCACGAAGGTTCCGATCTCGATTGTTTACAAAAAAGGCATGCGCAAAACCGGGAAGTCGCCGCTGTTTCTCGAAGGCTATGGCTCTTACGGCATTTCAAACGACGTAGACTTTTCGTCAGGCCGGTTGAGCTTGTTGAATCGCGGCGTAACTTACGCCATTGCGCACATACGCGGCGGCGGGGAACTGGGCAAAGAGTGGCACGATTCGGGCAAGATGCTGGTCAAGAAAAATACCTTCACCGATTTCATCAATGCCGCCGAATATCTGGTAACTGAAAAATATACTTCGTCAGATCGGCTGGCGATTATGGGCGGCAGCGCCGGAGGCTTGCTGATGGGCGCAGTCACGAATATGCGACCTGATTTATTTAAGGTCGTGATGAGTTACGTGCCTTTTGTGGATGTGATGAACACCATGCTTGACGCTTCCCTGCCGCTGACCGTGGGCGAATATCTCGAATGGGGCAATCCGAATGAGAAGGCGGCTTACGATTACATGCGCAGTTATTCGCCGTATGAAAACCTGGAAGCCAAAGCCTATCCGACGATTTTAATTCGTACCTCGCTCAACGACAGTCAGGTGATGTATTGGGAACCGGCGAAATATGTCGCGCGGCTGCGTACCTTAAAAACGGACGGTAATTCCCTGCTATTCAAGGTTAAGCTCGAACCTGGCGGACACGGCGGCGCTTCGGGTCGTTATGATCGCTTGAGAGATACGGCTTGGGATTATGCCTTTCTGCTAACGCAATTCGGAATTAAGGAGTAACACAATGTCTTTCGCACCAACCGAATCCAACGCGCTGTTTCAACATAACGTTGCCAACGCGAATCAATATCGTAACTACGAAGCTGAAGCTCGCAGTACGGTCAGAGAGTTTTACCGCGAGAACCATCAGAAACAGACGCTCGCTTTCGTGCTGGGCAAGGAGGCGGAATATGCTAATAAAAATCGCGCCCGGCTCGGCATTTGGGAAGCCCTCGAACAGCTTAACTCGCTGGTTGACGACAGCGACCCTGACACTGCGTTGCCGCAAATCGTACACGCGCTGCAAACCGCTGAAGCCATTCGCCAAGACGGGCATCCGCGCTGGTTTATTCTCGCAGGCTTGATTCACGATATGGGCAAGATGCTCTGCATCTTCGGCGAACCGCAATGGTGCGTGACGGGCGATACGTTTCCGGTGGGTTGCGCTTATTCGAGCAAGGTCGTTTATTCGGATTTCTTTCTCGACAATCCCGATCACGAAAACGCAATGCTGCAAACGGCGAACGGCATTTATAAACCGCAGTGCGGACTCGACAACGTTCACCTCTCGTGGGGTCACGACGAATATCTATATCAGGTCGTCAAGCCTTACCTGCCCAACGAGAGCCTGTGGATGATGCGTTATCACTCGTGTTACGTGATTCATCGTGAGAACGAGTATCAGCATTTGTTGAATGACGGCGATGCCGAAAAACTGCACTGGATTCGCGCGTTCAATCCTTATGACCTTTATTCCAAGTGCGAAGTCGAACCGGATGTCGAGGCCTTGAAGCCGTTTTATCAAGACCTTATCGCCGAATACTTTCCCGATAAAATTAACTGGTAAGTTGAATCGAAGAAGCGAAACACTTTATGGCCGTCAACCGGAATAATTGAGTTTATGAAACTGCTTTCTTTTCGTGAGACAACTCGGTTTACGAAGAAGATCGTCGAGCTTTTGGATGACGAGAGCTACGCGCAGTTTCAGCTTTTTCTTGCGGAGACTCCTGATGCCGGTGATCTCATCAAGGGCGGTGGCGGCATCCGCAAAGTACGAGTTGCTTTGCCCGGACGTGGCAAAAGCGGCGGCGCACGAGTAATCTACTTTTGGATCGT
>JAYSVR010000449.1:0-4189 GCA_043718445.1 Acidobacteriota bacterium
GATCAAGTGGACGCGCGTTCACGACCTGCCTGATTTCGCCTACTTTAACCACAGCATTCACGTCAACAAAGGCGTAGGCTGTTCGACCTGTCACGGTCGTATTGATTTGATGCCCGGCATCTGGAATGTCTCATCGCTTCAAATGGAGTGGTGTCTCGAATGTCACCGCGCGCCTGAAAAAGTGCTGCGGGAAAAGAAAGACATCACCAACATGGAATGGGAGCCTGCGATCAATCAGGACGTTAAAGGGCGCGAGCTTGCCAAGCAATACAACATTCAATCTAAAGATGTGCTGACGAGTTGCTCGACTTGTCATCGCTAGTTAGTGGCTAGTGGTTAGTGGCTAGTGGCTGGTTATTGCTAACGGCAATAACTCTTTCACCATACTGACTGTTAGCAGTGGATCAATAAGCAAATGTCGCATAGAGATCAACATCCTGAACTGGAACTGGTGCGCGCTGAATTGCGCCAGAAATCGGGGCGCGAATTTTGGCGCAGCCTTGATGAATTGGCCGACACGCCGCGGTTCCGTGAGTTTTTGCATCGTGAGTTTCCGGCCCTTGATGCGCCTGAACCTGACGAGTCTTGGCTAAGCGTGGGGTTAGACCCAACTGGTCGCCGCAGCTTCATGAAAGTCATGGGTGCGTCGCTTGCGTTCGCGGGATTGACGGCGTGTACGGTGCAACCGCGCGAATACGCCGTGCCTTACGTCAAGAACCCTGAAGGCATCACGCCGGGCAAGTCTTCGTTTTTTGCGACGGCTTTCACGCACAGTGGCGTGGCCGACGGCCTCTTGGTCGAAGCGCACGAAGGCCGCCCGACCAAGATTGAAGGCAATCCCGATCATCCGGGCAGTTTGGGCGCGACCAGTGTTTATGCACAGGCTTCGATTCTGAATCTTTATGATCCTGATCGTTCGCAAAACATCACGAATAAAGGCGACAGTTCCAGTTGGAGCGAATTCCTCGACGCGATGGCACGCGCGATTGAAAAGCAAAAGAGCAAGCGCGGTGCGGGCTTGCGCATTCTGACTGAGACGACGACTTCGCCTACGTTGACGGCGCAGATCAAACAGTTGCTGACCGAATTGCCCGAAGCCAAGTGGCACGTTTATGACGCGGCGAGCGACAACAACGCGCGGCTCGGCAGCCAAATTGCGTTCGGCCAGATGGTCAATTGCGCTTACAAATTCGACGCGGCTGACGTAGTGCTTTCGCTCGATTCCGATTTTCTTGTTGAAGGGCCGGGACACATTCGCTATGCGCGCGACTTCATCAAGCGTCGCCGGTTGATTGATGGCAAGAACGATATGAATCGTCTTTACGCCGTCGAAAGCACTTACACGCGGACGGGCGCGAAAGCCGATCATCGCATTCCGCTCAAAGCGAGCGAGATCGAAGCGTTTGCGCGCACGGTTGCGACTGCGGTTGGTGTCGCAGGCGCGGCGGGTAGCCTGAGTAACGAGAAGGCGCAGAAATTCGCCGCCGTGGTTGCGGCAGACTTGAAAGCGCACAACGGCAAAGCTCTCGTCGTCGCTGGACATCATCAATCACCTGCCGTACACGCGCTGGCGCACGCGATCAATGCGGCGTTGGGTGCGATTGGCAATACGGTCATTGTGACCGATTCGCTCGAAGGCAATCCCGTAGACAACGTCGAATCGCTCAAGACGCTGACGGGTGAGTTGAACGCGGGCAAAGTTGATTTGCTGGTAATCGCCACGGCGAACCCAGTCTTTACGGCTCCGGCGGATTTGAAATTCGCTGAGGCTTTACAGAAAGCCACGTTGCGCGTGCATATGGGTTCGCACAACGACGAGACCGCAGAGCTATGCCACTGGCATCTGCCAGAATCGCATTACCTCGAAGACTGGAGCGACGCGCGCGCTTATGACGGCACGGTGACGATCATTCAACCGCTCATCAAGCCGCTTTATAACAGCAAGTCGCTGCACGAATTGATCGCCGCGTTGTCAGGGCAGGGAATCAAGACTTCGCAGGATTTCGTTCAGGCTACGTGGCGTTCGCTGGGCGCTGACAAGTGGAAGCAAGCGTTGCACGACGGCTTTATCGCTGACACGAAATTGCCTGCCAAAGCCGTTACGCTCGCGGGCGATTGGGCTTCTAAGCTGCCACCTGCCGCAACGGTTGCGAAAGAAGAAATCGTATTCCGTCTCGACCCCAACGTATTGGACGGACGCTATGCCAACAACGGCTGGTTGCAGGAACTGTCGAAGCCGCTGCACAAAATCACGTGGGACAATTACGCGGTGATGAGTCCGGCGACGGCGGCGCGTTATGAAGCCGCCCGCGAAAAAGAATGGGAGCCGTGGAATTCGCACCTCGTCAGCTTGCGGCATGGCAATCAGTTGCTCGACCAGATCGTCGTATGGGTGCAGCCTGGTCATCCCGATGATTCGATCACGGTTTATCTAGGCTACGGTCGTAAGCGCGCGGGCAGCGTAGGCACAGGCTTGGGTTTTGCCACAGGACTTTTGCGCACGTCCGACGCGATGTGGATTGCGACTAAAGACATCGCCGTCGCAAAGGTCAAAGGCGTTTATCAACTTGCTACGACGCAAGATCATTTCAACATTGATACGTCGGGCGTGCCGAACGTGATTGGCGAGGCCGAAGGCGATTTGACGAGTCGTCACATCGTTCGCACGACTGATCTCGAAACTTATAAAAAAGACCCGAAGGCCGTACACCACGGCGCGCATACGCCCGGCAAGGAAATGACGATCTATCCGGGGTTCAGTTACGAGAACAAAGACCAGAAGGGCGAATTGCAATACGCCTGGGGCATGGCGATTGATATGAACGCCTGCACCGGATGCAATGCCTGCATCGTGGCTTGCCAGTCGGAAAACAACATCGCCGTCGTAGGCAAAGATGTCGTCGGACGTGGACGCAGCATGCACTGGTTGCGGATTGATACTTATTTCAAAGGCGACGAAGTGAACCCCGAAGTTTATTTCCAGCCGATGATGTGCCAGCACTGCGAAAACGCGCCGTGCGAAGTCGTTTGTCCGGTCAACGCGACAGTTCACGATGCCGAAGGTTTGAACGTACAGGTTTATAACCGCTGCGTAGGCACGCGCTATTGCGCGAACAACTGCCCATATAAAGTCCGCCGCTTCAACTATCTGCTTTACGGAGATTGGGAAACGCCGAGCCTGAAGAACGTGCGCAACCCTGAAGTCACGGTGCGCTCGCGCGGCGTGATGGAAAAATGCACCTTCTGCACGCAGCGCATTCAACACGGCAAGATCGAAGCCGAGAAACAAGGCCGCCGCGTGCAAGACGGCGACATTCTCACGGCTTGCCAATCGGCTTGTCCGACCGAAGCGATCATCTTCGGCGACACGAACGATCCGACCAGCCGCTTGAGCAAACTCAAGCGCGAGCCGCGCAATTACGAAGTGCTGGGTGATTTGAACGTTCGACCGCGTACCAGTTATCTGGCGGAAATTCGCAACCCGAACGCGGCGTTGAACAGTGGTAGTGGCGCACATGGTAAAGCGGCAGAGAAACCGCATGCTTAACAGACGTGGCGCAGGCTTCAGCCTGTGACACGTTGCGTGGACTTTAGTCCGCGCCAGACTCTCTCGTGCGGACTAAAGTCCACACAACGTCATCACAGGCTGAAGCCTGCGCCACGGGTGAGGTTACAAAGTATGGCTGATGTAATAAACAAGGAAACATACGTTGATCCGCGTCCCCCGCTGATCGGGCCGGGGCATGATGTACGTTCGCTGACGCAAAAGTTGACCGACATCGTGTTGCTCAAGGGCTTCAAGAAGGGCTGGTTGTTGGCGCTTTTCATCGCGCTGAATCTGGCGGGCTTGTTGCACGCCGTCATCGGCTATCTGATTTATAAAGGCGTAGGTATTTGGGGCAACAGTTCGCCGGTCTTCTGGGCGTTCGACATTATCAACTTCGTGTGGTGGATCGGCATCGGCCACGCGGGTACGTTGATCTCGGCGATCTTGTTGTTGCTCAGGCAAAACTGGCGCAACTCAATCAACCGCTTTGCCGAAGCGATGACGCTATTTGCCGTGGCCTGCGCGGCAATGTTTCCGGCGTTGCACACCGGGCGTCCGTGGGTGGATTACTGGCTGTTCCCGATTCCCAACACGATGGGGATGTGGCCGAATTTCAAAAGCCCGCTGATGTGGGACGTGTTC
>JAYSVR010000450.1:0-13464 GCA_043718445.1 Acidobacteriota bacterium
CGGCACTACCGGACGCCTCCTGACGGTAGCCCTCGCTAACGGTCGGGCTACGGACACGCTTCGCGCTTTTAATTAACGTGAAGCCGTCGAATTGCCTCCCGCCACGTGTTTATCAAACCACGTAATCATCTCCCACAACGTATGTTCGATGGATTCGCGTGCGGCGTAGCCATGCGATTCGTGCGGCAGCGTGACGTAACGCACCGTCGCGCCGTTGCCTTTCAGTGCCTGATAAAAACGGTCTGACTGAATCGGATGCGTGCCGCTGTTGTTGTCGGCTTCGCCGTGCATCAGCAGGATGGGTTCTTTCAGCTTGTCGGCGTACATAAACGGCGAGACGCGGTAATACATCTCTTCGGCTTCCCAAAACGAACGGCGTTCCGATTGAAAGCCGAAGGGCGTGAGCGTGCGGTTATAAGCGCCGCTGCGTGCGATGCCCGCTTTGAAAATGTCTGAATGCGCCAACAGGTTCGCCGTCATAAACGCGCCGTAACTGTGTCCGCCTACGCCGACGCGGTTGCGGTCGGTGACGCCCATCTCGACGGCTTTGTCTATCGCGGCTTCGGCGCTGGCGACGACTTGTTCGATGTAAGTGTTATTCACCGTTTCGACATCGCCCACGACCGGCATCGAAGCGTCATCGAGTACGGCATAGCCTTGCAGCAGGAAGAACAAATGCGACATGCCGCTGATCGTAGTGAAACGATTCGCCGAACCGCTCACTTGTCCCGCCGTGTCAGCGTCGTTGAATTCGCGCGGATAAGCCCACACGACAGTTGGCAGCGCCGTACCCGCTTTGTAATCGGGCGGCAGATAGAGCGTGAAAGAAAGCGGTACGCCGTCTTTGCGTTTATAAGTCACGAGTTGTTTTTTGATGCCGCGAATCTGCGGCGTCGGGTCGGCGAAATTCGTCAACGCCTGTTTGCCGCTCGCCGTGCGCAAAAAATAATTTGGCGGCGTTGTCGCCGTTTCATAACGCGTCATGAATTTCGATCCGTCGTCGCTCATCAACGCCGTCACCGTTTCATAGCTCGTCTCATCGCAACGCCACAAGCGTTCGGCCTTGAGCGTCGCCAGATTGAATTTATCGAGGAACGGTCGGTCGCCTTTGGGCGAAGCGCCTGCGCCTTCGAGAAAGATGTCGTCACCGTTTTGCCGAATGACCGATTGTCCGTTGGGCAAACGTTTCATCATCGGAGAGCCGGGGTCGTTGTAACGATCTTGCGCCGAACGATTCCAAATCAGTTTGGCTGCTTGAGAAGGATTGTCAGCGTTGAGCAAAAACGTGCGAGCCTTGCGTGTCACGCGGTCACTGTCGCGCAACAAAACTTGTCCGCCTTTCTCAAGCCACATCAATCCGGCAAAGCGGAATTCGGTTTTGGCGAGTTCGATGGGTTGGCCGGTGAAAGGCGCTTTGAGCATCACGACGCGGTCGCGCAACGCAGCTTTCTTTTTCGTCTCGCCGCCATCGAGGGCTTCGACCCAAACCAGTGTGGCTGGTTCAGTCGCGCGCCAGTTAATTGAGCGCGGCGTAGTCGGAACGTTTTCCATCGCTACTTGATCTTGCAACGGCGTGCTGGCGACTTTGTGAATGAGCTTGCCGCTCAGGTCCCACACTTCATATTCGTGCGGGAAAGAATTCGCCGTTAGCAAATAAGAAAACGGTTTGTGATTCGTTGTGATGAGCAGGTGATTGCCATCGGGCGCTATGTCTAAGCCGGAATAAATCGCGGGCTTACCGATGGTCGTCGCTTTGCCGTTGGCGGCATTGATGAGCGCCAGTTGTGAAGTCGCGTAAAACTCATACAGCTTTTCGTCATGCGGGTTGCGCAACAAATCTTGAAAGGTCGGTGCAGGCGTAACCTTGCCGTAATTTTCCTGCACAGTCGGGCCGATAGGCGTGGCGGGCGCAGCCGGAGCCGCACCACGATTCGCCGGAATCGTTTTGCATAACAGCGTTGTGCTGTCGGGCATCCATTGCACCGAATCATCGCCGCCGCCAAAACCTCTGCCGCCGCCAAACGCGCTGTTGATGAGTACGTTTGGGATGCGGCGCAACTTGCCCGTCGCAGCATCGCCGATCCATAACTCGACGCCGTTCGCCACCGTGTTGGTCAACGCGAACTGCTTGCCGTCAGGCGACCATTCCGGTGCGCCGAAACTTGCGCCCGTCGGAATCGCAATCGCCGTCTCTTTGCCGTCGCTGACGTTTTTCAACGTGAGTTTCGTGACGCGCGGCGCGAGTTGTGCGCCATTCGTATTTGGATTGATGCGGGAACCCGCCAATCGCAACATCGGTTGCGCGAGTTGGGCGATAGATGGATAACGCGCGGTTTCGACCAGCATCATCTTGTCGCGCGTAGGGTTCAGCGAGACGTTGGGCGAAGACGGCGCATTCAATACGTCAAGAATCGCTTTGGGTGGTTTTTGATAAGGTGTTTGCGCGGTCGCGGTGCTGACGAGCAAGCCGACTAGCAGCAATGACAAGGCGCAAGAGAACAGTCGCATAACGATTCCTCCTCAGTAGTTCAGGTGATTTCAGGTTGTGGGTGAAAGGGAATTAAACCTCGCCGTGGCGGTCAGCCGCGACGCATCGGTACGATAACACGCTTGCCGACGAAAGGGGAAAACGCTAGCTTGTGAAACGTCAGGCGGATTTCAGCCTGTCATCATTTTGCAGGAGTAAAACATGTCCGTAGCAACAGAACTTAACGATCTCACCGAACTCGAAAGCCTGTGGCAGGCTTCGCACGAAACGCCGGTGCTGTTTTTCAAACACAGCACGTCGTGTCCGATCAGCGTGCGCGCCTATCAACAGTTTCAACAATACCTCGAAGCCGACGCGAGCCAGCAAGCGCAAAACGCTTTGATCGTCGTGCAAACAGCGCGTGCGTTAAGCAATCGGCTGGCCGAACTAACGGGCGTTAAGCACGAATCTCCGCAAGCCATTCTGGTGCGTAACGGTCAAGCCGTTTGGCACGATTCACATTTTGAATTGAAGGTGCATACGTTGGCAGCGGCGGTGGCTGCGGCCTAGATCGGTTTGTATGGCAACCTGTTAGGTTGCCGGGCAATCAAGAGCTTCTTTTGGCTAGCAACGAACGCATTGCCACGCCACTGGCAACCTAACAGGTTGCCATACGGTCACCTGAAAACAGACTTAAGTCACCAACCGATTTGCAGGTTGAATTTGAAGGTGCGGCCTTCATTCAAGGTGTTGGTGATCGCGCCGAAGTTGGGGCTGAGAAGTTCAACGCCGGGTTCGGCAAATTGCGGCGTATTGAATACGTTATTTGATTCGGCGCGGAAGGTGATTTTCAGATCGTGTTTGAACGACCAGGTGCGCGCCAGCGAAGTGTTCACGTTGCGGATGCCGCCCTTGCGAAACGTATTGCGTCCGAGCGAGCCGCGCTCGGTCTCTGAATCAATGAAGGCAAAGGCCGCTTTGGGCAACATCAACTTTGACGTATTCGGGTGGCCGATAGTGCGGCCTAATACGCTTGGGTCAGTCACGTTCGGACGGTCGCCCGCCGTGCCGTCTACGTTGCCGAAACCGGGGCCGTCGCCGCCGGAAATCACGGTAAAAGGCGTACCGGTTTTGAAGAGCGCGATGGCCGAAAGCGTCCAATCCCGCAAGGCATGATTGACGACCCGATTCATAAAATGATTGGCGGGCAGGCGTGCGATGCGTTCCCAGCGGTAATTCGTTCGCCAGAGAAAAGCGTGCGGTTGATCGAAATTGCTCAACGCTTTTAAGTCAGTGTGTACGTCATACTCTGACTGGCTGCGTCCCAATCGTCCGTCATTGTCATACGCCGTGTTGGTATAAGTGCTGCCCAAATCAATCGCTTTGCTGAACCAATAAGAGGCGTCCATCGTCAGCCCGTGCCAGTTGCGCACGTTCACCGTAGCGCGCCCCGCATCATAAAAGCCGCGCGAGCCATTCATCACCAAACGTATGTCGGCAATATCTGTACTGAAGCGTCGCAAGTTGATGGTCGCGGTGCTGTGTTCGCGTCCGAAGCGAAAGTGCGCGCGGTTGTCATAACGCATCGAAAGCAACTTATGCGCGCGGCTGCCGACGTAACCAAGTTGCAGGGAGACTCGCGAGTTCAGCGCCGTTTCCCAACTGAGGTTGTATTGATGTTCGTAAGGCGCAGCCAGCGCGGGATCAAGCGCATAAATCGTCGGCACGGCTGACACATTGCCCGCCAGCGGATTGATGAGCGACGGACGATTGACGACGACCTTGCGGTTGCCGGGCGGCGTCTGGCGAATCTGTTGATAAGTGACGGGAAAGATTTCGCCAAAGTGAATGCCGTAACTGCCGCGTAATACGCTTTTGATAACAGACGAGGCATAGGCGAATCCCACACTCGGCCCGACGTTGTTGCAATCGCAACCGTAAGGAATGCGGTTGAGTTGATTGACCTCGCGCGGCGTCGGCATCAGTTGATAACGCAACGCGCCATTCACCGTCAGCCGCGGACGCACTTGCCATACGTCGCCCGCATAAAACTGCGTTTCCCATTGCCGAAAGCCGCGATGCACATTGCCGAGCGACACCAGATATTGCGTCGGACGGCCTTCGCGTAAATTGGTGAAAGCGTCTTTGCCGAAATCGGCCCCAAACGCGAACGTGCCGCGATGGGCATCGGTTTCAGTGCCGTTGAGTTGGCGGCGCAATAGCATGCCGCCGAGGCTCAACTGATGTTGTCCGTGGGTGGTGCGGGCGGCGAAGTTGTTGCGAATCACGTTTTGCGCGCGATCAAGCGGAATGATGCCGTCAGGGCCGAGAAAGCTCAGGCCGGCAATCAGCACGAACGGGCCGACGGCGTTTTTTTCCGGTTCGAGCAAGGTCGTCGTGCGCTCATAGCTTGATGTCCAGCTCAAGAGCGTCTGGGGTGAGAGGTTGTGTGAATAAGCCACCCGCGCGACCTGCGACTTGGTGTCGGTGTTTGGGTTTTGTCCCGCAATCAGTTGAAAGGCATCAATGTTTTGCGCTGTGAAAACGTATTGCGCGGTGAGTTGCTGGCGCGGCGTTAGATCGTAATCCAACCGCGCCTGCGCCTGATGTCCGTTGATGATTTGCGGCGCGTTGGTGTTAAGCGCGCGCGGGTTGATGTCGGTGCGATTGGGCAACTCTTTGGGATAAGCCGCCAGCATCCGTGCCACCATCGCGTAAGTCGCGGGGTCATCTGTGAGCGGCGTACGTTCGCTGGGCAAGGGAACGATTACGTTGCCGTTGACCATGCCACGCACTTTTTGCTGACCGCCTTCGACAAACAGTTTGAACTTGTTGAGTTGATTGCTGGTGAAATTGAATCCGTAATCGTTCTCGCGCGCTGGTTGCACTTGACCGACCTGAAAGAACGAACGCGCGGTAAAGACGCTGTTCAAATGCCCCGCGCGGGCTTCGCCGTGCCAGCCCTTTTTTAACGAAGGCAACATCACTTGTGCCGAACGCGGCGCGTTGCCAAAAGCTGCGCCGAAATAACTGTTAGGGGCGGCGAATTCGCGCACGAGCGTGGCGCTGACGCCGATGCGCAAATTGAGTTCCTTGAGGGCGTTGTTGTCTATCAGATTGAACTGGATGTTCTCGTTGCGGCGGCTTTCGCCAGCCTGATTATTGGTGTTGCCGAGCAGGTTGAGTTCGATGCGTTTGTTGTCGGCGGGCTTGTTTTCAGGTTCTTCTTTCGGCGTTGTTTCAGGGCGTTCGACAGGCGCAGGGGGCTGTTGCGCCAGTGTGGCGGAGGCGCATAAACACGCTAGCCCAAACATCAATATTACGAAGCGCAAACGCATGCGACGATATTCGACAATATCTCCCACAACATTCGGTCAGCGCTTACTCTGAGGGGATTGAGTCGAGTCTGACTTGAAAAAATGGATTACTAATTTATTGTTGGCGGCCTTCCCAAGCCTAAGGCCTGACCGTCGAGAAGGACTATAACTGCATACTTATCAATGAGGGTTGATATGTCAATAAGACGAATTCGCTCAAGCAACTTTTGCCGAAAAAAACTCATGGCCTAACGCAGACGCGGTATGTCGAGCGTAAACGAAACCGTAATCAACTCGGTTTGTCTGAGAAATTGCGACCATATGCGGTAACGGCTCGGACGCGGAAAGAACGTCTCAAACGTTACCTTCGGCCCGCCGTTGAGTTTGGCTCGTTCGCTGGCGGGCAAGTCTTCGTCAACGCTTTCAACCGGATGCGAGTGCAAATAATCCGCCGCGTCTTCGCTCAAAATTAACGTATGCCCCCACGCCGCCAGATAGGGTTTCAAGTCAGTCACGGGCGAACCAGTGCGCGCGTCGGTCAGGTGATAACGCAACTCGGCTTCGCGTCCGGCGAACATTTCCGCCGGTTCAAATTTCAAATCGAAGCGCACGCCATCAACCACTTTGCTGAAATTCGTATCGGGCTTGAGCCGCGCTTGCGATGCGAGCAAGTCTCCGCGAAAGCCTGCGGTGACGAGATGTTGATGAATCACTTGCGGCGCTCCGCCTTTGGGAAAGAAGTCGCAAAAGATTTTGTAATGTCCGGCCTGCGGCAACTTCGTCGTGATGGTGAAGCTGCCGTCCTTTTGCAGTTCGGGATGAATGTGCTGGAACTCGTTGAAATCCTGACTGATGACAAACAGGTGAAACAGCATGTCGTGCAACGGATTGAACTCTTTGATCTGCTTGTCGGTGACCCCGTTGGTGTTTGGATGAAAAACCGTGAAACGCATTTTCACCGGCTGTCCCACGCGCGGAGCTTTGGGCGTCGTTTCCAGCTTCACTACGTAATCACTGGCTTCAGGCGGTGAAGTCTTGACAAGCTTCATTTTGCATTTCGGACACGCGCCTTCTTTGTTGTCGGTCACGTCGGGGTGCATCGGGCAAAGATAATAGTCGTCGCTGCTGCTGACGCGCGAGGCTTCGACTTGCACGAGCTTCATTGCGCACTTCGGACACTTGCCCGCAACCTTGCTCGTCACGTCAACGTGCATCGGGCAAACGTAAACAAAGGTCTCAGGCGGCTTAGGGTCTTGCGCGAAAGGCGCAATCCATAATCCGGCGAAGCTTGCCGAAGCCTGTTTCAAAAAAGTTTTGCGATTGAAGTACTGCATATTTTGATCACGCTTTTGCTGTCATTCGTTCTTGCAGCTTCGTCATATCTTTTGCCACCGTCAACGAAGCCAACAACAACGTAACCGCCAACGCCGCTGAAATGATTGGTACGATGCCAAAGGCGTCGTGCAAGCCCACGGCTCGGAACGCTTCGCTCATTTGCGTAGCGCCCGCTGCCGCCATTGCCTGCTTCGCGTAATGATCGCTCAAGCTGCCCAACACATAAGTGCCGAACGCGCCGCCTAATACATACATCGCAAAGAAATATACAGCCATCGCCGTGCCGCGCAAATGCGGTTCGACGACTTCCTGAATCGCCGGATAAACCGTCACGTAATAGAGATAAAACAGCATCCAGCCTGCCGCCATCAAGACCATAAACATCGTGATGTCGCCTTTCGGACGCGCTATCGCAAGGTATACGAGCGGCGTCGAGAGGACGAACGACACCGAAGCCATAATCAGTCGTCCGTTCATCCGCCACTTGCGCGCGGCATCGGCCAGCACGCCGCCCAACAACAAACTCACTACGCCAACTGCGCCGAGCACGATGCCGCTACGCAAATTCGCCTGACGAATATCCAACTCGTGATAACGCCCCAACAGCGCAGGCATAAAGGCATTCACCGCATAAGCATTGAAATTGTGCAACGCGCCCGACAGGCTGATGAGCCAGATCGAAGGGATGCGCAACACTTGCAGAAAGGGCGATTCCTTCGAGACGGCTCGCGTAGTTTTGATTTCTTCGCTCGCGCCGCGCACCGGCTCATGGATGCGCAGCGCCAAAAAGGCGAGGATCACGCCGGGCACGAAGGCGATGTAAAACGGCGCGCGCCATCCATAATTTTTCGCCATCAGTCCGCTGAGCATGTTGCTCAAAAAAATTCCCATCGGCAGCCCCAACATAAACACGGCAACCGCCCGTGCGCGTTGGCGAGCGGGGAAGAGATCGCCGATCAACGAATTGCCCGCGGGCGAACAACCGGCTTCGCCTATGCCCACGCCCATGCGCGCGGCGAAAAGCATTTGGTAACTTCCCGCCATGCCTGAGAGCGCCGTGAATACGCTCCACAACGCGACGCTGACGGCGAGGATGATGCGGCGCTGTCCGAGGTCAGCCCAACGTCCGAGCGGCAAACCTACGACGGCGTAAAGCAGGATGAACGCCGTTCCCATCAAACCCATTTGCGTATCGCTCACATTCCACTCTTTGCGAATCGGTTCAGTGACCGCCGCTAAAATTTGGCGGTCGAAAAAGTTCATCAGGTTGATGCCGAAAAGTACTGCGAGCGCATACCACGCGCGACGGTTTTGCTGGGTAGTGTCATTGATAAGATTGGGCATAGGATGTCTGGTTGACGGAAGCGTTAAGCGTGCCTGGCAGTAAAAATGTCGCTGCCAGTGAGATCGGTAAAGCTCAATTTGAAGTGGCGCGTACTTTGGCTATATGTGCGGTAAGCGTCAAGCGGCAATTGCGCTGAGGTTTTTTTCAACGTGATCGCCGAGGAATTGGTGAATCAATGAGGGGTGAGAAGGTCGTAAGTCGCGCAAAGATTCAATCTTCGGGAGAACTCGGTTGGGGCGTTTGCAAAGGCGGGTAGTCGCCAATTATGAGACGCACAAATAGTTCCTCTGTGACAATTGCGACAGCACGATCAAAGTCTTCTCGTCTGACCAAATTCGCATCAAGTAAAGCATCTACTGCGATTGACGCCCGCCCTTCGCACCAAGATTCGAGTGATTCAACTTCCATTGACGTAACCTTTCGATCAACGCGCCGATTGCCCGCCGCTTACTGCCGCCGCATTCGCTTTCTTCAAATACTTGTCGTACCAAGCCAGATAGCGTTCATAACGATCCCGCACATAACTCGGTCGGCTGATGCCGTGATTTTCGTTGGGATAGATGATGAGTTGCGTGTCTACGCCGAGGCTGCGCAGTGCTTGATACATCTGTTCGCTGCCGGAAACGGGTACGTTGAAATCTTTCTCGCCGCACAAAAACAACGTCGGCGTCTTGATGCGGTCGGCGTGCAAGAAGGGATAACTCAGCTTTTGATAAGTTTCCCAAGCCTTCGGATTCCACGGTGGGCCGATCTCGTTATCGTATTGCGTGATGTAATGATCGGTTCCGTAATAGCTCACCGTGAACGCAGTGCCTGCGCCGCTTGCCGCCACTTTGAAACGATTGTCAGACGCAATCAGATAGTCAGTCAGGATGCCGCCGTAACTCCACCCGCCTACACCTAAACGGTCGGGGTCGGCGATGCCCGCTTTGACGACGGCATCAACCGCCGCGTGCAAATCTTGCACTTCGAGATTTCCCCAATCGGCAGCGATGGCGCGTGAGAATTTCTGCCCGCGTCCTGACGAACCGCGATAGTTCACGTTCAAGACTGCGTAACCATTCGCCGCAAAGAACTGGCGTTCAAAGTTAAACGTAGGTTGATCCTGTCCGTTCGGCCCGCCGTGAATGCGCAAGAGCAGCGGCACTTTCGTACCTTTCACATAACCCGCCGGATAAGTCAGCAAGCTATTCACGACCGTGCCGTCTTTGCTCGTCGCGCTGACACGTTCCGTTTCGCCGAGTTCGAGTTCAGCCATCAGCGCGTCGTTGTGATGCGTGAGTTGGCGCAAACTCGCGCCTTCCATTGCGTAAACCTCGTTGTATTGCTTGTTGCCGCCCGACATCACTACGGAACGATCTGCCGCGCGATTCCAGCTTGAAACGACGACAGGCGGTTGAATGAGTTTTTCTACTTTGCCAGCGGCGAGATCAAGGCGCGCGGGATAAACTGATTGATCGTCGGTGACTGTGAAATACAGCGACTTGCCGTCGGTGCTGAATTGCGCTGCGCTCACGCTGCGATCAAGCGCGTCAGTCGCTTTGACGCGCATCGCGGCAGCACTGCCATCGCTACTCACGAGCGCGAGATAGCTCATGTTGTATGCGCCCCACTTGCGTTCATCGGTTTCGAGATAGGCGAGCCACTTGTTGTCGGGGCTCCACGCGGCGCGGCCTCCCGCCAAACGATTGCCCGGCGTAGTCAAAGCCTTTTCAGTCGCGCCCGCTTTGGCTTCGGCGACGAAAAGCTGCGCTTCGGGTTCGCGGTCTGGGTCTGCGTTGTGATTGCTGGTGAATGCGATGCGCGCGCCGTCGGGCGACCACACCGGAGCCGCTTCATCCCACTTGCCGGTCGTAAGGCGTTCGAGCTTTTTCGTAGCGACTTCAAACAAATAAACATAGCTGTGTCGCCCCGAACGCAAATAGCCCTGTCCGTCCTGTTTGAATTTGTAACGATCCAACACGATGGGTTTCGGCGGTTTGGCTTTGCCGCCCGCTTCAGTGAGTTTGGCGTTTTCTTCGGCTTCGGGGTCAGCATCGCCGATGGTCAACGCGAGCCGCGTCGCATCGGGCGACCATTCATAACTTTGCAAGCGGCCTTTCACGTCCGTTAGTTGTGCGGCTTCGCCACCCGCGCGGTCGAGCAACCACACTTGCGCGCCTTTCGCCGCGCCTTTACGCGACGAAGTGAACGCGAGAAACTTTCCGTCGGGACTCCAACGCGGAGCCGATTCGCCCTCTTCGCCTGCCGTCATTTGTTTGGTCGTCTGCCCGTCGAAACTCGTCATCCAGATATGCGCGACGCTCTTGTCTTCTTTGGCGTCAATCGCAGAAACGACATACGCGACCCATTGCCCGTCAGGCGAAAGCTGCGGATCACGCACTTCGCGGAAGCGCGGCAAATCGTCCAATGTGATTTTGCGTTTGGCGGTTTGCGCTGACAACGCAGTAGCAAGAGCTAAAAAGACAAGCAGGAGGCGAGACGGTTTTTTGATAAGCATGGTTCCTCTCAGTTTCGGGCAAGCTATTTTTTGAAGTTGAATTCGACCTGAACAGTCGCCGTCAGAATATCACGACCATCGTTCCGGCGGGAATGTCGTCAAAAACTTTGCGAATGTGGTGGTGCATCTTCTTTATTTCGCGGCGGCCTGCCAAGCACTTGTGCCAACGCCGCCACTCATGTCAGCCTCAGGCTATGAGTTCACCCAACGCACTGAGCTTTGAAGTTCTGAAGCAAGACCCAACTTCGCACGCCCGCTTAGGCCGTATTGAGACCGCGCACAGCGTCATCGAAACGCCTGTGTTTATGCCGGTCGGCACGCAAGGCACGGTGAAAGCACTGACGCAGGAAATGCTCGAACAGCTCGACGCGCGCATCATTTTGGGCAACACCTATCATCTGTTTTTGCGCCCCGGCTTCGACACGATGCTTGCGCTGGGCGGCTTGCATAAATTCAATTCGTGGCCGCGTTCGTTGTTGACCGACAGCGGAGGTTTTCAGGTTTTCAGCCTCAGCGACATCCGCAAAATTAAAGAAGACGGCGTAGAGTTTCGTTCGCATCTTGATGGTTCAAAGCAATTTCTTTCGCCCGAAATTTCGATGCAGATGCAACACGCTTTGGGTTCAGACATGGTGATGTGCTTTGACGAATGCACGCCTTATCCGGCGACGCTCGCGCAGGTGAAAGACTCGCTCGAACTCACGACGCGCTGGGCGCGGCGCTCGCGCGCCGCGTTTGATAAGTTAAAAGATACGCCTGCTTCGACGGGCCAGCGGATGTCTTTATTCGGCATCGTGCAAGGCGGAGTGTTTCAAGATTTGCGCCGACAGAGTTTGGATGGATTAGTTGAGATTGGTTTTGAAGGCTACGCGATTGGCGGTTTGAGCGTAGGCGAAGAAAAGCCGCTGATGTATGACACGACGGAATTCATTGCGCCGCAACTGCCCGCTAACAAGCCGCGTTACCTGATGGGCGTAGGCACGCCGGAAGATTTGCTCGAATCGGTGGCGCGTGGTGTTGATATGTTCGATTGCGTGATGCCGACGCGCAATGCGCGCAATGGGCAGGTGTTCACGGCGACGGGCAAGCTGAATATCAAGAATGCGCGCTATGCGTTGGACGAACGTCCGTTGGATGAAGATTGCGAGTGCGCGGTGTGTCGCCGCTATACGCGGGCTTATGTGCGGCATCTTTATCAGGCGGGCGAAATGCTCGCGAGCATTTTGTGCAGCTATCATAATTTGGCGTTCTACCTTGACACCATGAGGCGGGTACGGCAATCTCTCGCGCTTAGTGAGTTCGCCCGATTCCGTGCCGACTATCTGAACAAGTTCAATAGCAACGCACACGCTGCGAACGCCTAATAAAGGCAGGCTCTGTCATAGGCAAGCGAGACGCTGACTGACAAACCGCCCATCCCGAACACAAGGAAAGACCCGCCCCAGCAAAATGTCACACATACCCGTATTGCTACTGCAAGGTGGAGCAGCAACGCTGATTCAGTTTCTGCCGATCATTGCGATCTTCGCGCTGTTTTATTTCATGATTTTAGTGCCGCAGCGCAAACGGCAAAAAGAAACGCAGCAAATGCTCGACGCGCTCAAACCGAACGATAAAGTCGTCACGAGCGGCGGCCTCATTGGCGTTGTCACGCAAGTACGCGAGGACAATCCGCGCACGGTGCAACTGCGCATTTGCGAAACGCCTGCGATACGCATTGACGTGCTGCGCTCGGCGATTGCGAATATGCACCGCGAAAACACGAGCGAGAAAAAAGCCTGAGCGGCGTTCAGGGCTTACGAATTTTCAAGAATGACTTGAAGGCTGAACTCAGTCTCCAAGCTAAAGCTAGTTATGAAGGTAGTTACGTTATGGATAAAAGACTTCGCAATCGTGGCATTGTGATCGCAGTGGTCACGTTGGTTTCACTAATAACGATGTTCGGGCCATGGAATAAGCCGAAAGGCGTGGAGCGCACGGCGAAGGATTTCTTCGTGCCCGCGCGCTTGAAACAAAACCTCGGCGAGAACATCAAACTCGGACTCGACTTGCGCGGCGGCACGCACCTCGTCATGCAGGTGCAGGTCGAAGAAGCCCTCGCCGGTCTGGCTGAAGGCAATCGCCAAAAGGTCATTGACGTACTGAAAAAAGAAGGCATTGCGTATAAAGACGTGAAAACGCCGACCAACATTCAGGTCATGGTCGAGACCGAGAACGCCAACGATCACGCCAAGATTCAGGAAAAGCTGACCAACGAATTCGGCAGCGACTGGAGCGTTAAAACGACGGGCAATTCAGTGACGTGGTCGCTCGTGAACAGCGCCGCGAAACAGTATCGTGAGCAGGCGACTGAACAGGCGAAGACGATTATCGAACAACGCATCAACGCCTTCGGTCTGGTCGAACCCATCATTCAACGCACCGGACGCGAAGAAGACCACATGATCCTGCTGCAAATGCCGGGCGTAGATAACCCGGAGCGCGTCAAGGAACTCATCAA
>JAYSVR010000046.1:0-8270 GCA_043718445.1 Acidobacteriota bacterium
TTGTAGGGCAGGTTAAGAACCTACCCTACGCCCGCAAACGCAATTGCAAACCCATCTAGTTCTGTGCTTCGACGTTGGCGACGAAGCGGTAACTGCCGCCTGACACAACGCCCAGACGGAATTGGACATTGACCTTCGCGCCCGCCGCCAGCGGTTGCGCCAGCGTGATCGTGCCTTCACACAAGGTCGAGTTGATGCCGCCGCCATTCGGTTGCGAGGCCGCATCTTCGAGTTGCAGCCCCTTAACAGCCACTGGCAGCCCGTCAACCGTCAGCGTAGCGTTCAGTGAAGTTTGTGCGCGCAGGTTAGCGATACCCACCCCACCCGTACTCATCTCCACAATGCGGAAGCGCAGTTTTTTGACGGGCGCTCCGGTGCTGTTGGTGACAGCACGGCGCAGGTAAAGCGAACGAGTCGTGCCAACGCCTGCTTCAGTCACCACTTCGGCGTTAGGCCAGGTGGTTGCGGCAATCCCCGTCTTCAACAACGCGACCGGCATTCCGGCATTGTTCACTGCCGGTGAAGTGCTGCCTTGCGGGCCGGGCAGACCCAGCAAAGGTGTCGCACCATTGATCGCAGCGGTATCCGGCGCAACCAGGCGGAAGTCCGCCGAGTTGACGTTGGTATCAATCGGGAATCCTGCGCTGTTGAAGTTGCGCACGAATGAATGCACTCGCAGCGTACTGTTCAGCCACGCCAGCGGCGCAGGCTCGACATAGAAGTGTCCGTTGGGAAGATTGCTCATCCCGGCGGAATCCAGCCGATTCGCCGCAATGCTAACGTCACCTTTACAGATCGCCACGCCCGCCGAAACAAAGCCGTTCGCCAAAGCGATCGCCGTGTAATCAGCCGTCACACCCGTCAGCGAAGCATTGCTTCCTTTCACGAGGTAATAGCTGCGCGGCGCAATCGTGATCGGCGCGACTAAATCCAGATTGTAAGTGGCATAGATCAAGCCAGCGGTATTGACGATGCCGAGTTGCAACCCGGCGGTGTTCTGCGCGACGTTCGTGTTGTTATACAACTCGACGAACCAGTCGTTTTGTCCGTTCGGGCCGCTCAGCGCGAACTCAGACACCAACAGCGAACCGATGACGTTGAGCGTAAAGCTCGCATCCGTCGTCGTGCCGCAATTGTCTGTCGCACGCACCGTCACGGTGTAATAACCGATGGGCAATGTGCTGTTGACCGTCACGACACCTGTCGTGTTGTTGACCGTGATCGCTCCGTTCGGCGCAGCAGGCGTCACCGATTGCAACACGATAGAACTGATCGAACCGTTGTCGCTCGGCCCCGTTGCCGGATTCACCGTTGAGCTTACGCCCTGGCTCACCGTTGCCAGCGGGTTGTAAGTCAACACTGGCGCGCTGTTGTTCGTCAGCGTCACGGTGAAAGTACCTTTCGTCGTGAGCGTACCGTCACTGACTTGCAAGCACACCGTGCCCGCCGTTGCGTTGCACGAAGCCGCGACTGACGCCGTGATCGTGCCGTTCGTGTTGGTGATGTTCGTCACCGTGATGCCGGTCGCCGTCGCCGCCGGATCACTGATTTGCGTAACGGTCAGGCTGCCTGCGGATGATTGCGCATCGTTCACCATCGCAATCGTAACAGCGCTTCCGGCAGGACTGCCTTTCTGGCGTGCCACGGTTTGCGCTGTGCCGAAAGTCGGAGCCGTGTTGTTGCTCGTCACCGTCAGCATATAGACGCGCGAACCCACGCAGGTTCCCGCTGTCGCCGTGACAGTGATGTTGTTGAACACGCCGCTTTGCGTCGGCGTTCCGCTCAACACGCCATTGGCGAACGACAAGCCCGTCGGCAACGTGCCGGTGAGACTCATGGTTGCGCCCGCTTTGCTGCTAGTGAAGGTTTGGCTATAGGCCGTACCTTGCGTGGCGCTTAACGCCGCGCTGCTCGGATTCACCGTGATGGTCGGACACGCAACGCTTCCGCTAAACGCGCGCTCACCCGTGCAGCCATTCGCGTCAGTCGCGCGCACCGTGAAGCTGAAAGCTCCCGGTACAGTAGGTGTGCCGCTCAACAGTCCGGCAGTCGAGAGCGTCAACCCGGTTGGTAAGCTACCGGCAGAAACCGCATAGCTATAGGCCGCCGTACTGCCGCTCGCTGTCATCGTTTGCGCAACGAAAGCCGTGTCGCACACCAACGCATTCAACGTGGCAGGCGTCGGAATCGTTATCGTCGGGCAAGTGACGACGAGCGTATAAGTCGCGCTCGTGCCGTTACACGTGCCTACGGTCGCCTTAACCGTGATCGGGAAGCTGCCGCTTTGCGTCGGCGTACCGCTCAACACACCAGCGCTCGACAACGTCACACCGTTCGGCAACGTACCCGAAGCCAGCGTGAAAACTGAATTCGCTTTGCTGCTGCTGAAGTTGCGCGAGAAAGCCACGCCTGTCGTCGCCGTAGCAACGCCCGGCGCACCGACCGTGATGATCGGACAAGCGACCGAACCGCTAAAGGCACGATCACCGATGCAGCCATTCGCGTCAGTCGCCCGCACCGTGAAGCTGAAAGCTCCGGGTACGGTTGGCGTGCCGCTCAACTGTCCAGCAGTCGCGCCGTTCGGTGCGAGCGAAAGACCCGCAGGCAAGCTGCCCGCAACAACTGAATAGCTATAGGGCGTTGCGCCGCCGCTCGCTGTCATCGTTTGCGCCACGAAAGCCGTATCGCACGTCAGCGCATTCAACGTAGCAGGCGTCGGAATCGTAATGGTCGGGCAACCGACAACCAGCGTATAAGTCGCGCTCGTGCCGCTGCACGTGTTGGGTACTGTGCCCACCGTCGCCGTAACCGTGATCGGGAAGCTGCCGTTTTGCGTCGGCGTACCGCTCAAGGTTCCCGTCACCGACAAGGTCACACCCGTCGGCAACGTACCTAAAGCCAACGTGTAACCTGCGTTAGCTTTATTGCTGGTGAAATTGCGTGTGAAGAACTGTCCGTTGGTTGCGGTGGTGACCGCCGGTGGCGTCACCGTAACGGTCGGGCATCCGACGGTGACTGAATAAGCCCGCGTGTTGGTGCAGGTATTCGCGTCAGTCGCACGCAAGGTGAAGTTGAACGGCCCTGGCACAGTCGGCGTGCCACTCAATACGCCGTTTACCAGGCTCAACCCCGTAGGCAATGTGCCTGATTCGAGGCTGTAGGTGTAAGGAGCCGTGCCGCCCGTCGCAACCAAGGTTTGGCTAAACGACGTATCGCAGGTCATCGCGTTCAAGTTAGGCAGCGCAATCGTGACCGCGCCACAACCTCCGCCGCCGCCTGAGCCTGTCAACGTGAACTGTTTGGTAATTACGCAATTGTCATATACCTCTTCATTCGGCTGAAGCGAAATAGTGAAACTAGAAGTACCGCTAGCGGTCGGCGTTCCTGAAATTACGCCCGACAAATTATTAAGAGTTAAACCAGCCGGAAGGCTGCCGATAGTTCTGAGCCAGAAATAAGGCGTCTCGCCTCCGCGCCCTTCCAGCGTAACAGTGTAGAACGTGCCGACCGTGTAAGCTGGCAAGGTGCTGGCGGTAATGATGCGGTAATCGAATTCGTGCGAACCGATGTCAGGAAAGTTGCTGCCGTTAGGCGCGATGTCTGGCGCATCGTAACGCGCCACCCCGCGCGCATCAGTGGTCGGTGCCGCTGACGCGCCGGAACTCCAGGCGGCATCAATCGCCGGGCTGCCGCAGCGCAGCCGAAAGGTATCAATCTGTGAAGGGTTTTCTGTCGGAGATCCATAGGTTCCGATGGTTTCGATCATCGGATCGGTTTCGGACAAATCGCCCAAGCCGCCTAAGGGTACGGAAGCGTCGTTGCTGATGTTATGGCCTTCAGAAACCGGGAAGCCTTCGTCGTTCAGATTAAACAGATTGGTGATCGTAAACGCACCAACCGCCATACCATTGCCGAAGATCGTGTTGCGATAATTCAACTCGGCTTCTACATCCAGAAAAATAGCGGCGTCATGCTCAGCCGTTCCGTTCGCCGCTCCGTGTCCGGCGATGGTGACGCTCCGCAAATTCACTGTGCCGAATTCGACATAAATGCCTGCGCCATGCGTGCTGGCGCTATTCTCTGACAGCGAACAGTTCGTCAGTGTGACAGTGCCCGACACGTTATAGATTCCACCGCCTTTATCGGCCTCGTTGGCCCGAATAGCGCTGTTACTCATTGTCACCGTTCCGCCGAAGTTATACAGCCCGCCGCCGTAGCGCGACGCTGAAACCGTCGACGCGTTTGAGCTAATGATGCTTCGATCTACGTTGAGTATGTTGGAATTGAAAATGCCCCCGCCATGACCCGCGCGATTCTGAAGCACATCACAATTGATCATGGTCAAAGTGCCATCATTGTGGATGGTGCCGTTGCCGATCGGGGCAGCGATATCGTCGGGAATGTTATTGTCAAAGACATCAACGGTATCCATCGTCACCGTGCCGGAGTTTTTGAGAGCTATGCCATTATCGTTGCCGAGGCCGTTGCACAGCGTAATGCCTTTGAGCGAAACCGTAGCCCCCGCCTCAATCGTCAGTACGCGAAAATTCGGTACGCCGCCTGCGTGCGAACGTTGAAAGACGTTGGCTGCGGGGTTACCGATGGTGACACCGCCTGGCAAGGGGAAGGGGCCGCCGACGATTTCCATATCTGTCGTGATCGCGGGCAATACGCGTTCAATATCAATCTCGTCGTTGCCTCCCGCCAGTGGGTCGCCGGCTAGCGACGGTAAACTAATTTCGATCCGGTCAGTCACTCCGGTGGCGCCTGCTACACATCCGCCAATAGCTGTGTTGGTTTCAGCCGAACGAATGGCTTCGCGCAAAGAGCATTTGGTGGTATTGGCAAATGTTCCCTGATAACCAGCCATGACTAAATCATAATCGCCTTCATCCGTTCGAGTGTTGACAGTGATGGTGGCAAAGGCTGCGGCGGCGCTCATCGGCGCGGCGGCGGCTTTTGCTGAAACTGCGCTGGTGGCTTTTCCCCACGCGCTTAACGCTGCCGCTTTCGCTTCGGAATCAGCCATCAAGACGGCATAGCCGAGTACGTTACAAATCAACAAGATCGCTAAAATGATCCAGATACGACTTTTCACAGTGAATACTCCTTATGTGATGAAAGCCGACCGGGCTGCGAAACTTCTGAGGACAGAAGACAGCCTGGCCTGCCGACGAAGGCCTGCTGACAAAGGCAGATGCCAACGGCACTTGGAGACAACGCGCCGGATGAGCCATCCATAAGTCCATGAGCATGGAGGGCACGGGTTACGTTGTCGTGAATTCAGCGATGCGTAAGGCGGGATCAAGCGTCAGAGATTGACGCTTCAGAAAAAGCGGAGAAGTGTTATTCGGCCTATCGGTTTGCGTCTCGTGGGTCGAGAGGTCGCAAAACTCACACCTTCACCATTCACCTGCCGGGCACCAGCAAAAAAACAAAAAAAACAGAGAACCTTTCCCAGAATGCGGGAAGTGAAATTAACTCAGTGCGGGATGCATCAAGTGGGAACTCAAAACTCAGAGGCTTTAGGGTAGGTGCTGCAAGGAGCCATCTGAGCTATTCAAAGCGGGCGCAGTGTAGGGAGATTCACTAAGACCGTCAATACTTTTTTCCGACAACCATCAGAGAATCCACAACGTGTGGAGTGCTGCGGCTCGACGCAGCTTTCCGTTCGCAGTCACAGACATCAGGAAAACGGAAGCCGTCAGCAGCGAACGCAAAGCTGCGTCGAGCCGCAGCACTCCACTTATTAAAACGCCTTGCCCTTTCCCTGAACTCGCCCTTCGCTTACATTCCGCGCGCAATGAATTTCACACCTCGACCAAGTCAGGCACGCATTCTCGCATACACCGGCGGCAGGCTCGGCGTATCGGCTGTGCCTGGCAGCGGCAAAACCTGGACGCTCTCACAGCTCGCTGCCAAGCTGGTGCGCGAAACGAAACTCGCACGCGGACAGCAAGTCTTGATTGTGACGCTCGTCAACGCAGCGCGCGGCAAGTTCGAGCAACAGGTGCGCGAAGCTCTCGGCGACAACCAACTCGGCACGATGTATCGCGTACGCACCTTGCACGGCTTGGCGAATGACATCGTGAGCGAACGCCCCGGCTTGGTGGGCTTGGCTGAAGACTTTCAGATCATTGACGATTTTGCGGCCAGCGAAATCATCCGCGATGCGGTGCGTGCGTGGTTCGAGGCGCGCAAAGATTTTGGCGTGGCTGAATACTTAAATCTCAACGCGCAAAACCGTCCGAGCAGTTTGAGCGACTGGCGCGAAGAGGCGCGCGCCATTGCGACTGACTTCATCAAGCGCGCCAAAGACTTTCAGCAGCGGCCTGAAGAGTTGCGCGCCAAGTTAGCTCAAACCGGCTTGCCGCTGCCGCTCGCCGAGATGAGCATCAGCGTTTATGAAGCCTATGAACGCGGCTTGCGTTATCGCGCCAGCGTAGACTTTCAAGACCTGATTCGCCTCGCGCTCGAAGCCCTGTCCGTCGCACCCGATTACCTCGAACGTTTGCAAATGCGCTGGCCTTACATTCTCGAAGACGAAGCGCAGGACAGCAGCGAGTTACAAGAACAGGTCTTGCGCAAGCTCGTAGGCAATGACGGCAACTGGGTGCGCGTGGGCGATCCGAATCAGGCGATTTACGAAACCTTCACGACGGCGAACCCGATCTTCTTGCGCCACTTTCTCAAAGAGGCTGGCGTCACGCGCGCCGAGATTCCTGAAAGCAGCCGCAGCGCTCCGGCGATCATTGCGACGGCGAATCGTTTGATTGAATGGTCGGCGCAACATCCCAACATCGCCTTTCACAAAAAGCAGCCGCTCACGCCACCGCTGATCGAAGCGGCTGAAAGCAATCCGCCCGACACGCCGCACAACGTATTCTTCCTGCTCGACCGCAAGCTCACCTCTGAACAGGAACGCGAGCGCGTCGCCGACAATCTGGCGCGCTGGCTGGCAAATCATCCTGACAACACCGTCGCGGTTTTATTGCCCACCAATCGCACCGGCGCTGAGATGGTGAAGGTACTCGAATCGAAACGCATCCCTTATGTCGAGATGCTCAAAAGCACACGCTCTACCCGGCAGGTCGCCAAAGCCTTGCGCATCGTGACGAACTTTCTCGCCAACCCTTGCGCAGGCGCATGGTTGAGTGACACCTTTCGCGCGTGGGCACACCCTGAACGCGCCGAAGCCAAAGAAGCCGAAGTCATGCGGGCTTGCGGCGAGTGGCTCAAACGCCTGCCGCAAGTCGAACAGTTCACTGCGCCGCGTGATCGTGATGCCTTACTCGATACGCTTTCGCCCGAAGACGATGCTGAAGAGTTCGCGCAACTCACGGCCTTTCGCGCCGTCATCCAACGCTGGCAGGGCGCTGCGCTCTTGCCCGTAGATCAACTGCTGCTCACCATCGCCGCCGACCTCTTTCACGAACCCGCCGATTTGGCGACGGCCTATACGATTGCCTTGCATGTGCGCGCCTTCGTCGAAAGCGACCCCGAACACCGCTTGGCAGAATGCGTACGCGAGTTGATGGAAATCGAACTCAATCGCCGCGCGGTGCTAGGCGCTGGCGAAGAAGACGAAGAGTTCGACCCGTCGCGCTATAAAGGCCAAGTCGTAGTGATGACGACGCATCGCGCCAAAGGTTTGGAATGGGATCGTGTTTACCTGATGTCGGCGAACAATTTCGACTTCCCTTCTGCTGACGCGCACGATGAATACGTCAGCGAAAAATACTTTGTGCGCGACCGGCTGAACTTGCGCGCCGAAGCTTTGGCGCAACTGGCCCAACTGGCGAAGTTGGCGAAAGGCGATGAGTACACCGAAGGCAAAGCGACTTACGACGCGCGTATCGAGTATTCCGCCGAACGGCTGCGGCTGCTTTTCGTCGCCATCACCCGCGCCAAACGCGAACTCATCGTGACCTGGAATTCCGGCAAGCAAGGCAATCTCACGCCCGCCAAGCCGTTGCATTACCTGATGCCTGCGGTTGAACCTGAATACGTCGAATAATTGCTGAAGAAAATGGGGTGTGACAAACTGCGCGCCGTTTAACCAATTCAAGCAAGGAGAAACTCACATGCAATATCGTTCGCTGGATGACATTTATGCCGCTATGGAAAGTGAGCAGGCCAAGTTCGTCGCTGAAGTCGCAGGACTGACCGAAGCGCAAATCAATTTCCGCCCTGAAACAGACGTTTGGACGATAGCGGACATCGCCGAACACCTGGCAATCACCAACAATGGCTTTCTGCGCATTACGCAC
>JAYSVR010000451.1:0-4180 GCA_043718445.1 Acidobacteriota bacterium
CAAACTCAAGAGGAGAATTCAAATTATGATTCGTGGGATTTTGATTGCGGTCGTCGCGCTGTTGCTGATCGTAGGCGGCTTTGGCCTTTATGTATGGGGCGCGCTGAAGGTGAGTTATTCGAGCGGCGAGCGTTCGGGCTTCGTGCAAAAGCTGTCGAAAAAAGGCTGGGTCTGCAAAACGTGGGAAGGCGAAATGGCGATGGTCACGATGCCCGGCACCGCGCCTGAAATCTTTTTGTTCAGCGTGCGCAATGACGCCATCGCCGCAAAAATCAACAGTTCGATGGGCAAGCGTGTCGCGTTGAGTTACGGACAACACAAGGGCGTGCCTACGCAATGTTTCGGCGAGACCGAATATCACATCACTGACGTGCGTCCGGTTGAATGATGGAACACACACCGCACAACGAATCTTCACTCCGGCCCCTCGCGCCGTGGCTTGCCATCGGCGGCGTATTGATCGCGTTGCTCGCAGGCATCGTCGTGTGGCAGCAATTCTCGCGCTTCCCGGCCTTATCAAAAAGCACCGTCACGCATTCGCTGGTGATGCAGCAAATTCAAAACGTAGCCAAGCTCGTCACCAGCGAAGCCGTGATGCGCGATGTCGTGGTGTTTGAAGATACGTGGTTGGGTTCGACGAAACGCTCGCTAGTCGTCGTGACGGCGAAAGTGATGGCAGGAATCAATTTAGAGCAAGGGCTAAGAGAAGGCTCTGACGTGAAGATTGACGAAGCCGCCAAAAAGATTCGCATCACGTTGCCGCAAGCTGTGATTCTGGCGACGGACATCGGCGAGATGAAAACCTATGACGAACAGCGCGGTTTATGGAATGCCTTTGTGGCCTCTGACCGCGACAAAATTTTCCAACAAGCGCGCGCGCAATTTCAGCAAGCCGCGCAACAATCGCGCTTAACCGAACGCGCCAATCAAAGCGCCCAACAAATGCTCGAAACGATGTTTAGCCGCGATGGTTTTACGGCTGAAGTCACGTTTCGCTAACGCACAATGCAAGCACTGACTTATCAATCAGGCTTCGGCAACGAATTCGCTACCGAAGCGATGGCGGGCGCTTTGCCCGTCGGACAGAACTCTCCGCAACGCGCGCCGTTGGGTTTGTATGCCGAGCAGTTGAGCGGCACTTCGTTCACCGCACCGCGCGCACATAACCTGCGGTCGTGGTTGTACCGCATTCGCCCTTCGGTCGTTCACAGGCAATTCAAACAAATCCAAAACAAACGCTGGCTTAGTGCGCCGTTCACTGATGCCGTGACTTCGCCAAATCAGTTGCGGTGGAATCCGTTGCCGCTGCCTGACCAACCAACCGATTTTATTGACGGAATAATGACGATGGCGGGCAATGGCGACGTGAGCATGCAAGCCGGAATGGCAGCGCACGTTTATGCGGCGAACCGTTCGATGGAGCGGTTCTTTTACAATGCGGATGGCGAATTGTTGATCGTTCCGCAAGAGGGCGAGCTAACGATTTGCACCGAACTCGGTGTGCTGGAAGTCGCGCCGGGTGAAATCGCCATCGTGCCGCGCGGCGTTAAATTCCGCGTTGAATGCACGGGTGAAGTGCGAGGTTATGTTTGCGAAAATTACGGAGCGCCTTTTCGTTTGCCTGAGTTGGGGCCGATGGGTGCGAACGGCTTGGCGAATGCGCGCGATTTCTTATCGCCAGTGGCGGCTTATGAAAACGAAGAAAGCGACTTTCGTCTCATCGCCAAGTTTCAGGGCAATCTGTGGGAAGCCGAGATCAATCATTCGCCGCTGGATGTCGTCGCGTGGCATGGGAATTACGCGCCGTATAAATACGACTTGGCGCGGTTCAATGCGATGAATACGGTGAGTTTCGATCATCCCGATCCTTCGATTTTCACGGTGCTGACTTCGCCGAGCGATACGCCGGGCACGGCTAACGTAGACTTCGTCATCTTCCCGCCACGCTGGATGGTCGCCGAACATAGCTTTAGACCACCGTGGTTTCATCGCAACGTAATGAGCGAGTTTATGGGATTGATACGCGGCGAATACGACGCCAAGCCTCTCAAAGAAGGGGCCGGTTTCCTGCCGGGCGGTGCGAGCCTGCACAATTGCATGTCGCCGCACGGGCCTGATGTCGAAGCCTTTGAGAAAGCGAGCCACGCGGAACTCACGCCGAAGAAATACGAAAACACGTTGGCGTTTATGTTCGAGTCGCGTTACGTGTTGCGGACGACGCCTTTCGCGCTTGAGACGACGGCGTTGCAGCAGGATTATTGGGAATGCTGGCAAGGTCTTCCGAAGAACTTCGGCCAGCAGGAGTAACACAAATGGGTTGGGCGATTGGCTATATTGCGAGATTGAAAGAGGGCGAGACGGTATCGTTTCGTCCGCGCGGCAATTCGATGCAAGGCAAAATCGAATCAGGCCAGCTTTGCACTGTTGAACCAGTTGACGCTGATACGCTCGAAATCGGCGACATCGTGTTATGCAAAGTCAAAGGCCACGAATACCTGCATCTGGTGAAGGCCATTCAAGGCAAACGTTTTCAGATCGGCAATAACAAAGGGCGTATCAACGGCTGGGTTACGGCGAATGCAATTTATGGGCGCTGCATCAGTGTTGAAGATTAGCCGTAAAAGTAAGAAGGGGAGGCCAACCGTGAACCGGTTGCCTCCCCTGATGGTTTACAAATGTTGTGCGCGGCTCTTACTTTTTCTTAGCCGACCACGTACCTGAAAAGCCTGAGAATTCCCACTTGCCGCCCATTTCGCCGGGGGTGATTTTGCCGTTCAACGGAATCGGGCCGTTGCCTTGATAAGCGGCGTTGAACGTTACGTTCTCGCCGTCAATTTTGACATCGGTGACAGTCATATCGCCCGCGTTGGGGACTTCGACTTTATATTTGTCGCCGTCCTTTTTCAGCATGATGACGAAAGGCAATTCGCCCTGTCCTTCGGCGATGACTTTGAAATCGTAAGTGCCTTCAAGACTCACCGCTGAAGCAGCCGGTGCTGCCGCTGCGGGCGCTGCTGCCGCCGGAGCTTTGGCCGCCGCCATGGTGCCTTTTTTGGTCGCTTCAAACGTGCCTTTCATATCGCCCGCCGTCCAGTTGCCCGCCATTTTTTCGCCGACGAGTTTGCCTTTGAGTTCAACGGTCGTGCCGCCCGCGTCCGCCGTGACAATGACGTTGTTATCAGCGTCAACGGTTATCTTACTAACCGTGAGCGGGATCGGCGAATCCTTGATTTCGCACGTCCAGGCGTCGCCGTTTTTCTTGATGACCATGACATAAGTGATCGTGCCAAGTTCGGCGCTTTGCGAACTGGTGGCGTATTCGCCTTCGACCGGATGGCCTTGCGCCAGTGCTGCTACGGACATCATCGCCGTGATTACGCACGCCAATGTCACACTAAAAAACTTGCTGGTGAATTTCGACATCTTGACTTCTCCTCTTCGAGTTAAGGTTATGTGTTTTGCCTGCGCAGCAAGGTTCGTTCGGCTTGCCGCAAAATCTGTCGTGCTTACAACGACTGGTTTCAGGGGAACTATTCGCGGAACGCTTGTGCGGTGTTGGGGAACAGCGTTCTCATGCTTGGTGACTTGTACTGGCATTGAAAAAACGGCGTCACTGTAATGCGCGCACGCCGCCTGCACAAGCGGCATCTTTCAGTTACCGTAATTTTAGTTTGACCAAAAAGTAGGGTGAGCGGACACGCGATTACGACCAAAGGGTTTTGCGCAGCCAGCTTTTGGCGGAGTTTTCGCCCTCGCCTGCTTCGCGCACGCTGAAGATTTGGCGTGAGGGCATTTCGATAGCCGAGAGTACGCCCGTCAGGTAAGCACCCGTGTCAATGCCAATGACGTGATCGCGCAGCCAAACTTTTTCGCGTTCGCCAAACAACATGCCCGTGATCGTGTGGCCGAAGATCACCGTCTTGCCACTGTATTCCGCAAAGAAATGGCGGCTCCGCGACCAGAGCAACGAGGGATGTTCGGGCGCTTCGTGCGGATGAAGGAAACTGCCCATTTCGTCTTCGACCAATCCGGCGTGGACGTAAATGGCGTGGTCGTCTTCGAACCAGGTCGGCAGGTGGTAAAGAAATTCGTAATGCTCTTCGGGAATGTTGAGGTTGCCTTCTTCGTCCAGATAACTTTGCAGGGTTTCGATGCCGCCGTTGATATACCAAAGCTCGAC
>JAYSVR010000452.1:0-4175 GCA_043718445.1 Acidobacteriota bacterium
CGTTAGCCAGCCTGCTGTCCTATGGTGTTCGGACTTTCCTCTAAAGTTTTGCAACTCCAGCGATCATCCAATCTGCTCTGTGACGCGGCGGAGTATAGCCGCTGGGTTTTCAAGCCGCCAACAACCGTTCTCTGACTGCCATCAACGCGAAGCCTAACAAGTTCAACCCGCGCCACATTGCAGGATTTTCAGCATCTGGATTATCTGCCGACATCCCGATGCCCCAGATGCGATCAACTGGACTGGCCTCGACTAAGATTTTGCTGCCGGTGTTGAGCAAGAAAGTTTTCAACGCCTCATGCTGGCTGAATTTGGCGAGATTTCCGGCGACGACAATCTCGAAACGCTTCTCCTTCCAAACGTGTTCATTGAAATCTTTCACCGTGCGCCCCAGTTTCTTCGCTTGCGCAGGGCTGCCTGCGGCAAGAATTTTTTCGAGCGCCGCTTCATCGCCAAAAAGCCTCGCCTTTTCCGCCATCATCCAATGCTCTGCCGTTGCGTAGCGCTGCCCTTCTACTTCAAACGGCGCAACCCACCATTGGCTGAAAACTTCTTTGCCGATGCGCCCATCCGGTTGCGGCTTATGCCCCCAAAAGAAAAGGTAATGAGGGCGTTCGCCTTTCCGCACTGATTTAAGAAATGAATCCTTATCAAAATGCATACTGCTATCTCGCCCTGCCTGATTCGCTAGAACCCCCACCATCGTTCTTGCGTTGAAGCCGCTCTCGACCACGACGAATGATGTCTTCAGTAGATGCATCAACTTCAGCCTGAGAGGTTAGCGTTATCGAACGACCGCTACGCAAGTCATCCAATCCAAGCTGCAAATCCTGACGCATTGCGGTCAGCTTTTGTTTCTGAGCTTTCCACTTGGCGTACTCTTGATGAAACAGTTTCAAGCTGGCCTCAACTAATTCTTCTGCCGAAGCGAACGCGCCGCTTTGCACCTGCTCGTTGATATACTTTTCTGATTCTTCAGATAGATTCACAATCATCATAGGTTCTCCTTGCTTGCTACGTAGCCAACGACGAACCACTGCTTTTTCGTCCCTCCATCTTCAACATCTACGCCACATCTATCAGGCAGCGATCTTCAACCGTTCGTCATACCAAGCCGCCACCTGAGCAATGATTTTCTTCAAGGACGCCGGATCAAGCTGTTCAAGTTTTCTGGCAACGGGCAGTGGCGTAAAAGAAAGTCGCTCAAAACTATTCGTCGCATTCAACCAAGTGAAAAAACCCGCATCATCTGCCATCGAAAAGACGAAAAGGCACACGGGAAAAGGCAAATCAGATGACCATTTTGAAAGCGATCCATTCAATGGTTTTTTGCCCATCACCAATGGTTCCGCCGGAACCGTCATCAGGGCCTTTACCTGCACGCCAAACAGCCGTCCCGTAGGCACGCCGTTACGCGTAAGCGTCACGAGTAAGTCAATTCCGTAATCCTTATCCTGTTGCGGCTGCACTTCCAACTCAGGGGCGCGCGTGAGATGAACGATAGCTAGTTGTCGAGCGCGTTCATGAATAAATTGACTGACAAATTTGGTCATCATTTACCTCCAATCGGTATCTAAAAAGCGAGACGGACGCGACGGCATTTTGACTTGCTCCCAAAATGTTCGCACCTCTTGCCACAGCGCATTCTGCGTCTCTTCATCCAAAGAGTACGCCGTTGAAAGACTAGAGAAACCGCTTTGCACATCAGCCGGAACCGCACTCAGGTAAGCTGTTTCTGTCTTCTCATCAACGCCCACCACGTAAATCGGCACGGAGTAACCCGCCAACTCTTGTGCATCAGTCAGCCCAAGTTGCACCTTCAGTCGCGCCTTCTTCGTGTATCCGGCGCGCGTAGTTTTCACCTGCACAAAGAAAAAAGGCGTCCCTGACGAGACATTCAACAACTCGACCATAAAATCTATGTTAGGGCACTTGTCGCCCAGAAAGTGCGGGCGAAACAAAGGGAGACCGCCCGCCCAGAATCTGGTAATCAATGCCTGAAAAATCGCTTCGCCACGCTGCCCCAATTCGTTGCTGACTAATCCAAAATTCATGGCTGAGTCCTCACTTTCCAAACATTCAACGTCCCGCCATCTTCAACACCGTCGCCACCACATTCGCCGCCGTGAAGCCGAACTTTTCCTGCAACACTTGATATGGCGCAGAAGCACCGAAACGATCCAACGCGATGACTTCGCCCGCCGTGCCGACGTACTTGTGCCAGCCCATCGAGACGCCGACTTCAATCGCCAGCCGCGCCGAAACGTGCGGCGGCAAGACTTCGTGGCGATAGCTCGCGGGTTGCGCATCGAACAGTTCCCAACACGGCATGCTCACGACGCGCGCGCCGATGCCTTGTTTGGCGAGTTCGTCTTGCGCAGCCAACGCAACTGAAACCTCTGACCCCGAAGCCAGCAACAACAAATCCAACTTGCCCGTCGGCGAATCGCTCAACACATAAGCGCCTTTGAGCGTGCCTTCCGCCGCGCCGTATTTCGTGCGATCAACTGTCGGCAGCTTTTGCCGCGTCAGTAACAACGCCGTCGGGCCGTGCGCGCATTCAATCGCCGCGCGCCACGCCATCGCGGTTTCGTTGGCGTCCGCCGGACGAAAGACATTCAAGCTCGGCAGCGCGCGCAGCATCGCAAGCTGTTCAACCGGTTGATGCGTAGGCCCATCTTCGCCAACGTAAATGCTGTCGTGCGTCCAGACATAAATCGTCTGCAAGCCCATCAACGAAGCCAGTCGCACCGATGGCAGCATGTATTGGCAGAACACCAGAAACGTTCCGCCATACGGAATCAGCGGCACAGTCAACGCCATGCCATTCAGCGCAGCGCCCATCGCGTGTTCGCGTACGCCGAAGTTGAAGTTGCGCGCGTTGCGTATCTCTGCCGAGAACTCAGCGTGGCCTTTCAAGAAAGTTTTGTTCGAGCCGCGCAAGTCAGCCGAACCGCCCAACAACATCGGCAACGCGGCGGCCAACGCATTCAACACCGTCCCGCCCGCATCGCGCGTAGCCACATCAGTGCCCGCCGGAAACACGGGCACTTTGCTTTGCCAGTCCGCAGGCAGTTTGCCGCTCATCCAGCTTTGCCATTGCGCAGACTTGTCGGCATTCGCGGCAGCGTAAGCATCGAAACCCGCTTGCCACGCGGCTTCGAGTTCAGCGCCTTTCTCGACACAAGCGCGAAAGACGTTGAGTGCTTCTTCTGGCACGGTGAACGGTTCTTCGTAAGGCCAGCCGAGGTTTTGTTTGGTGAGTTTGACTTCTTCGACGCCGAGCGGCTCGCCGTGCGCGTTCGAAGTGCCTTGTTTATTGGGGCTGCCGAACCCAATCACCGAGCGCACAGAGATCAACGAAGGACGCGGGTCTTTTTGCGCGGCTTCGATGGCGGCGGCGATGGCTTCGGTGTCGTTGCCGTCAGTCACTTGCTGAACGTGCCAGTGATAAGCCTCGAAGCGTTTCAAACGATCTTCGGTGAATGACATCTTCGTCGGGCCGTCGAGCGAAATGTCGTTGTCGTCATATAGGTAAATCAGCCGTCCGAGTTTCAAATGCCCGGCGAGCGAAGCCGCTTCGGCAGAGACGCCTTCCATCAAATCGCCGTCGGACACAATCGCGTAAATAAAATAATCAACCGGCTGATGCTGTTCGGTGTTGAAAGTCGCGGCGAGAAATTCATGGCCGATAGCCATGCCTACGCCATTGCCAAAGCCCTGTCCCAACGGCCCAGTCGTCGTCTCGATGGCTTGCGACAAATGGCTTTCAGGATGCCCAGCGGTCTTGCTGCCCCATTGGCGAAACTGTTTGAGTTCGTCGAGCGTGAAGTCTTCGTAACCAGTCAAATGCAACAGGCTATACAACAGCATCGAACCGTGCCCGGCAGATAAAATAAACCGATCACGATTGGCCCATTTCGGATTCGCCGGATTGTGCCGCAAGTATTTCGTCCACAGCACATAAGCCGCCGCCGCCATTCCCATCGGCATGCCGGGATGGCCTGAGTTCGCCTTTTGCACGCCGTCAATACACAGCGTGCGAATCGTATTGATTGCCAGTTCTTCGAGCTTCTTATTGGTTGCCATTGTGTTTACGCTTCTCCGAAAAAATTGGTAGGACAGGTTCGTAACCTGTCCGGCTGATTGGCGGACAGGTTACGAACCTGTCCTAC
>JAYSVR010000453.1:0-4171 GCA_043718445.1 Acidobacteriota bacterium
CTGTACGGCCTGTACGGCCTGTACGGCCTGTACGGCCTGTACGGCCTGTACGGCCTGTACGGCCTGTACGGCCTGTACGGCCGTACGGAATGATAAGGATGGCCTCGTCCCAGCGGGACGATTGATCCATGACTGATCAATCGTCCCGCTGGGACGAACGTTATTCCACCTGTTGCGAGCAGGCCGTAAACGACCTGCCTAATTTCAACCGCCGCTATGCGACGAAGAGTGAATATCAAGAAACTTAGTTTCTGGTGTACTCAGCCTTTCTGATAACGCGGCTTGTACGGACGCAAAGCGGTAAGTATGATTCGCGCACTTTCAACGAAGAGCCCTCTGTATAACAGATGCGCTTTTCTATCACCCAATCACAAGGAACGAAATTATGAGTATGGAAGCGCTCGGAATGGTCGAGACAAAAGGTTTCGTCGGCGCGGTCGAAGCCGCTGACGCAATGGTCAAAGCCGCCAACGTAGTGCTGGTCGGCAAGGAATACATCGGCGCGGGCCTCGTGACGATTTTCGTGCGCGGCGACGTAGGCGCAGTCAAAGCCGCCACCGATGCCGGAGCCGCCGCCGCCCGTCGTGTCGGCGAACTCGTCTCAGTTCACGTCATCCCGCGTCCGCACATCGAAGTCGAACGCGTGCTGCCCGCCACTAAACCTCAACTCACAGGCAACGAACCGAAAGCGCTGACCGAAGGCGGCGCGTAATCGTCGCCAACAGTCGCAAGGTCTCGTATGAATGAAGTCATTGCGCAGATACAGTTAGAAAACACCGTTGATCGTGAACTCGTGCGACGCGGGCTGCTAGCCGAAGAGCAAGTGCGCCGACTGACTACGCGGGCGGTGGTTGAGCCATCCGCGAGAATGTTGAGGTTGTCGCAAGATCAAATAAAAGCTCTTGGCTTGCGGCTGAATCAAGCGAGCGATTCGAGTTCAGTGACGGTGCGCGTCGGGAATCGAAGCGCGGAAGTGCCTTGCACGCTAAATTCAGGTTCAACCCAAACAGTGTTGGGCAACTTACCGCTCACGGTTTTAGACTTACATCTGAACACGCAAAAGCGAACCTTGTCGCCTCGCCCTGAATCACCGCTCCTCCCGTTATATCGAATCTAAAAGCCCCTTCAAGCATGCCCGATCAAGACCTGCAATCCATTCAAGCCGCGCGCGATTTAGTCGAAGCCGCGCATCGCGCGCAAGCCGTCGTTGCCACATTCGATCAAGCGCGCATTGACGCGATTGGCGAAGCGATGGCCCAAGCCGCCCAACGCGAATCGCAGCGACTAGGGCAACTCGCGCACGACGAAACTGGTTACGGCAAGCCTGAAGATAAGAACACCAAAAACCTTTTCGCCGCCCAACAGATTCACAACTATTTCAAATCGCTCAAAACCGTCGGCGTGATCCGTGACTCAGGCTCGGTTGTCGAAATCGCCGCGCCGCGTGGTGTCGTAGCCGCGATCATTCCTTCGACCAATCCGACTTCGACGGCGATCTTCAAGATTTTGATTGCGATCAAATCGCGTAACGCCGTCGTGCTGAGTCCGCATCCGTCGGCTGCGCGCTGCGTCATCGAAACCGCCAACGTCATGCGCGCCGCTGCGGTGCAAGCCGGACTGCCTGCTGAGGCGATTGGCTGCATCGAACTGACTTCAGTCGAAGGAACCGAGACGTTGATGAAGCACAAACACACGGCGGTGATTCTGGCGACGGGCGGCATGGGTTTGGTGCGCGCGGCTTATTCATCGGGCAAACCCGCGTTTGGCGTAGGCCCCGGCAACGTGCCCAGCTTCATCGAACGCAGCGCCGACGCTGCCAAAGCTGTCGCAGATATTTTGGCGGGAACCTGTTTTGACAACGGTACGATTTGCGCTTCTGAGCAAGCCGTCGTCGTAGACGCGCCGTTGGATAAAGAAGTCCGCGCGCAATTCGTCGCACAGGGCGCATACTTTTTGAACGCCGCCGAAGCCGAAGCCCTCGGCAAAATCGTCGTCACACCGAGCCGCAGTTTGAATCCGAAAATCGTAGGCAAACCTGCGACACAAATCGCCGAATGGGCAGGTTTCAGCGTGCCGCCAATGACGCGCTGCCTCGTCGCCGAAGTCGCAGGCGTAGGCCGTGACTTCCCGCTCTCGGTCGAAAAGCTCTCTCCGATTCTGGCTTATTACCGCGCCGACGGATTGGAAGCAGGCAGTCGTTTGTGCGATGAGATTTTGCATTTCGGCGGCATGGGACACACGGCTTCGGTGCATACGCGCGACCGCAATGCGGCGCTGCGTTACGGATTGCTGATGCCAGCCGCACGCGTCGTGGTGAATTCGCCTTCTACGCACGGAGCCATCGGCTTCTCAACCGACCTCGTACCTTCGATGACTTTGGGCTGCGGTTCGTGGGGCGGCAACGTTACGTCAGACAACATTTCACCGCTGCATTTGATGGACGTGAAACGCGTCGCCTTTGAAACCAAACCTGTCACACAAGCTGCCAGCGCACCGATGGCTGCAACCACGCCCGCGCCTACGATCAATCGTGCCGCTATCACTGCGCTAGTCGAACAAGTATTCGCGGCGAAAGCAGAACCCATCGCAACGCGCAAACCGCCTGAACTTCCTAAACCTGAACCCGCGAAACCCGAACCCGCGAAAGTCGAAAAGCCCAGGCCGCAACCAGTCGCCTTCGTATGCGAAGAAGACGTGCGACAGGCTTCGGCGCAAAACCAAAAAATTTACGTCAACGCCAAAACCATCATCACGCCCGCCGCCCGCGACTTAGGCAATGAGCGTGAAATATTCGTCAAAACTTATTGAGGTGAAATTATGACTAAAGCTACGAGTGCAATTCCGGCAGGCTTTCACACGCTTACGCCCTATCTGATGGTGAGCGATGGCAACGCCGCCGTCGCGTTTTATCAAAAGGCCTTCGGCGCGAGCGTTCACAATCTCGACGGCACGCCGGAAAAATTTCTCAACGCCGAACTGCAAATCGGTACGTCAAAGCTGATGATCGGCCAACACGAAGTCGCCGAGAGTCCAGCCGGTTTGCCGCCCGTCAGCATTTACGTTTATGTCGAAGACGTTGACGCCGTATACGCCAGCGCTCTCGCCGCCGGTGCGACTGTCATTAGCGCGCTCACCGACCAATTTTACGGCAACCGCGAAGGCGGCATCCGCGACCCGTTCGGCATCACGTGGTGGCTCGCCTCACACATCGAAGACCTCACGCCCGAAGAAATCGCTGAACGCGCCGCCGCTTATTTTAGCAAGGCTGAATAACTCACCCCGACGTGTATAATCCGCCTACCCTTTGATTGAATCTGTGGCGCAAGCTGTTCAGCTTGCGCCATCTTTTGCAAGGAGAAGCAAAACTTATGTTGACCTGTTTATTAATTGGTTCTTTCACGTGGCTGATGGCTTTAGCTAATACGCCGAACACAACCGATTCGTTGAATTACAAATTGCTGGCGACGAATAAAACCAGCTCGATGGAAAAAGAAATGAACGAGGTCGCCGCACAGGGTTTCAAGTTCGTCGGGACGATGGGCGGCGAAACGATGGGCGGCAACGAGATCGTCGTGATTATGCAGAAGAGTGCGGCGGTTAAAGCGACGCGGTATGAATACAAATTGCTGGCGACGCGCAAGACTTCGACGATGGAAAAGGAACTCAACGACGCGGGCGCGCAAGGGTTCAGTTACGTCGGCCAAACGATTTACGAATCCACTTTCGGCGGACGCGAAGTCATCGTGATTATGGAACGACAACCCGATACGCCGAACATCAAATACGGCTACAAACTGCAAGCGACTAATCGCACTTCGACGATGGAAAAAGAATTGAACAAGGTGGGAACCGACGGCTATGAATTTTGCAACATCACCGTTGCCAAGACCAGCTTCGGCGGCAACGAAGTCCTCGCCATTCTGCGCAAGCAAATCAACTAATCGCTTTTCTGCTTGTGGCACAAGATGCCATCTTGTGCCACATCAGCCTACCGCGACTTCAGCCTGCCTGTAAGCTATTGTCACTTCCTGCACTTATCCAAACAGTTCTTTTTCGCGGCTTTGACAAGGTGTCGCAGCGCGCTCGTGCGAGACGTGCGACATAACGTCGAAGCCGCTCAACGCAAGGAGCGTTTATGGCAGAGAATTTTTCAGGCTTTGAGGGATTCAAT
>JAYSVR010000454.1:0-40828 GCA_043718445.1 Acidobacteriota bacterium
TTCACTTTTCACTCTGCCTATGCGCTTGCCTGCTTTACGCAATCTTTTAGTTTTTCACTTTTCACTTTTCACTTTTCACTCTCAACCTCAAGGTAGCGATAAATGGTGCGGCGGTCTACGTCGAGCAGTTCCGCTGCGCGTGACTTGTTGCCGTCGTTTTCGGCGAGAATCAAGTTCACATAACGCCGTTCGAGTTCGGCCAACGTAGGGCGATCTTCGATAAGCGAGAACGCTGAAGCCACTGCGGGCTTGGGTTCGTGTGAGGTGAGGCGTTCCTGAATGCGGGCGGGCAAATCGCCGCGCGTAATGATGCGGTCGGCGCATACGGCGGCGGCGTGTTCGATGGTGTTTTCGAGTTCGCGTACGTTGCCCGGCCAGTGATAACCGGCGAGCAATTGCAGCAACTCGGCGCTGATTTGAATTTGTTCGCCGTGTGCACGCGTGTATTTTTGCAGGAAGTGATGCGCCAGCAACGCGATGTCGTCAGCGCCACGTTCGCGCAACGGCGGCAAGTTAATCGTCAACACGCTCAGGCGATAAAACAGATCGGCGCGGAATTCATTGCGTTCGGCCATCTGTTCGAGATTCACGTTCGTAGCGCCAACCACGCGCACGTCAATCTTGCGGGCTTCGCGGCTGCCGATGCGGCGGATTTCGCGCTCTTGCAAGACGCGCAACAGGCTCGCTTGAAACGACGCACTCGTGCCGCTCAGTTCGTCGAGAAAAATCGTGCCGCCTTCTGAACTTTCAAACAGTCCCGCGCGATCAGTCGCCGCGCCGGTGAAGCTGCCGCGCGTGTATCCAAACAACTCTGATTCAAGCAACGTCTCAGTCAGCGCCGAACAGTTCACCGCCGTGAACGGACGTTTGGCGCGCGGACTGTGTTGGTGAATGGCGCGCGCGATGAGTTCTTTGCCCGTGCCCGATTCGCCTTCGATCAGGACGGTGGCGTCGGTGCGCGCGGCGTGCGCGGTGAGTTTATAAGCGCGAACCATTTGCGGGCTGTGGCCGATCAAACCCGAAGCGGAAAAATCGGCTACGGGGTCAGGGCTTTGCGCGGCTTCGGTCTTGCCGTGATGCGCGGCGCGACTGACCAGCGCCAGCACTTCATCAATGTTGAAAGGCTTGGCGATGAAATCGTAAGCGCCTTCTTCGATGGCTTGCAGCGCGATTTCGAGCGAGCCTTGCGCAGTGATCGCTATGACTTTGGTGTCGGGAGAGCGACGACGAAATTCGCGCACGACTTCGAGTCCGTTGAGATCGGGCATGTAAATGTCAGTCAGCACGACATCGAATTTTTTGCTTTCGCCGAGCGCGAGGGCTTCGCGTCCGCCGGTGGCTGCGGCTACGTCATAGCCGCTCAGACGCAAGGGGATTTCCAATGCCATGCGCGCACCGCGTTCGTCATCAACGACTAAAATTTTGTGAGAGGGTTGGTTCATGTTGCTCAAGGCCGTCGCCCGCCACTGGGTTTGCCGCCTTGCGATGGTTGCGGTTGACCGCCGCCGGGCTGACGCTGACCGCCATTGCCATTGATGTCAGGTTGGCGCTGTCCGCCTTGCGGATTGCGTCCATTGCCGGAACCGTTGTCAGGACGTTGGCCGCCTTGCGCGACGCGTCCGTTATCGCCTCGGCCAGATTGATTGCCGCGCATCTCACTGGTTCTGAATACGTCATCGTTGCGTCCGGTTTTGAACGCACCGGGCGGACGCGGCAATTGTTGCGCGCGAATGCGAGTCATTTGTCCGGCGTTCAAAAAGACTGGTTGATTCAATTGCCCGGCATTGAAAACGTCCACCGCGCCTTCGTGCAGATAAACTTGGGTTTCGTCGTCTGAGACCTCTACGTCAAAGATCGTACCGCGCACCGCAATCACCGCTGTCGGCGTATTCACGCGATAAGGGTTGGGCTGCCCGCCGAGCTTTTCGATGTGAATGCGCGTCTTGCCTTTGAGCATTTGAAACAGCGTGCGCGGCGATTGCGTCAGGTCTTGAATCACCAGCGTAGTTTTCGGCGCAACGACCGCTTGCGAACCGTCAGACAGCGCCAGCACCAGCTTGCCGTTCTTGCCCGTGATGATCGTATCGCCCGCAAACAGATCGTCGTTCGGCTTGAAGGCAATCGCCTGCGTCATCACTTTGCCCGTGCTGTCACGACGGATTTCGACCTGTCCTTCGCTCGACAGCACTTTGATCGAAACGGAACTTTGCGCTGGCGCGTTCAGTGTGCAGGCTAAACAGAACATCAGCACATAACTCGCGCTTACTAAAATTTTTGGTAAATAAGCCATCACGTTTCCTCTTAACCGGTTGTGCGCGTCTTCCCACCGACCACGCGTTGTTTTGCTCACTGGCTTGGGCAAACGAATGAAGACAGATGAAGTGCAAGCCGCATTCCGTAATCACACAAGCTGAAACATTGAGCTTCATCATAATGCACCGACGCCGCGTGCGCATATTCGCCACACTCGCACGTGCGCTGGCATCAGGCACTGTAGAAAATTGTCACGTTCTAAAAGAATTGTTACCCAAATGCTCGGTTAAACATCTGGCATATCAGTTGCCAAGGGATTCACAAACCCGTTGCAACTTCGTTTCCCCTTGAACGCAATGGCTGAACGTAGGAGGGAGAATATCAATGCGAGATTTACACAACACATTCGTTCGTTGGCATCCCCGTTGGCATCCGCTGACATTCGTCTTGTTAGTATGGGGCTTGCTGTTCGCCGCGTTGGGCATATGGCTAAACTGGCTGGAATAAAAAAACCGAAGGAGAAAAAATAATGACCCGAAAATTGAGTACGTCTTATTTGGTGAGCCGTCGCACGACCTTACAAATGTTGGGCGCAGCAGGCGTAGGCGCTTTCGCTGGCAGCAAAGGAACATGGATTACGCGCGCCGCCGCAGAACATCCTATTGCCAACACAACCTTGCCTGCGTCGGTGCAGGATGCGATTTTTCCGCTGCGTAACTTTCGCACTTCGATGGTGCGCGACCTCAGCCAAATCAGTTGCGTCACCAAACCCGCTTTGACCGAAGGGCCGTTCTTTGTGGATGAACGTTTGAACCGTTCAGACATTCGCCCTGACCCATCGAATGGCACGATCAAACCCGGTACGCCGTTCAAGCTGAAATTCAACGTGAGCCGCGTCACGGGCAGCGACGCCTGCACTTCGCTCATCGGCGTGTGGGTAGACTTGTGGCACACCGATGCACTGGGCGCTTATTCAGACGTGAGCGGGGCCGGCAATCCCAACAACATCGGCCAGAAATTTTTGCGCGGTTATCAAGTCACCGACAACAACGGCGAAGTCACCTTTCAAACGATCTATCCGGGTTGGTATCAAGGCCGCACCGTGCATTTGCATTACAAAGTGCGACTGTTTGACGGTGCGACGCGCACTTATCAATTCACCTCGCAACTGACCTTTGACGATGCGCTGACCGACGCGGTGTTTCAGGCCGCGCCTTACAACACCAAAGGTGCGCGCGGCACACGCAACAACAACGACGGCATAGCGCAACAAGGCGGTTCGGCAATTTTGCTGAATATGGCTGCTGACGGCAGCGGCGGATATACCAGCACTTATAGCCTGGGGCTTTCCGGCGTACCCGCTACGGTCGCCAGTGTCGCGGCGGTGTCGGCGGCGAGCTATGCGTCGAGCGCGGGCTTGGCCCCCAATGCGATTGCGGCATTGTTCGGCAATGGCCTTTCAACCAGCACGGTGGCGGCGAGTACTGATCCGTTGCCTACGACGTTAGCGGGCGCAACGGTGACGGTGCGCGACTCGGCAGGCACGACGCGCACGGCTTCGCTGTTTTTCGTTTCGCCTACGCAAATCAATTTTTTGGTTCCGGCAAATACGGCAACGGGCGCGGCGACCGTCATCGTTCAGCAAGGCTCTACGACGATTGGGCAAGGCACGGTCACTATCGGCAGCATTGCACCGGGGCTTTTCACCTCGAACGCTTCGGGTTCGGGCGTACCCGCTGCGCTCGCCTTACGCATTCGCAACGGTGTGCAAACTTACGAAACCATCGCGCAATTCGATCAAACACAAAGCCGCTGGATCGCAACGCCGATTGATTTGGGCCCGGATACTGATCAGGTTTTTCTCGTGGCATTTGGCACGGGCTTCCGCAATCGGAATTCGTTGGCGGCGGCTAGTTGTACGATGGGCGGAACCGCCGCCACGATCAGTTACCTCGGCACGCAGGGAATGCTGGCCGGACTTGATCAAGCCAACATCCTGTTGCCGCGCAGCCTCACCGGACGCGGCACCGTTGATTTGAATTTGTCGGTAGACGGTCAAGCCACTAACACGGTGTCGCTCGCCATCAAGTAAGCCCATCAACCGATAGAGCGCAAAAAAAGCCTGAAGACAAAACTCATTATCTTCAGGCTTTTTTTTTATTGCTGGTGACAGAGCGAATCAGCTTACTTTCAGAACGGGGCACTTTGTTCTGCGGTTCGCTGATAAGCCCTGTCAAAAGGCGGCTAGGTCAGTTTGCCTTTGAGCGGTGTAGTGCGGGTTCCCAACCGGCACTACACCAAACGGGTCTAGTTGTTACACGTACCCATCGGATCGTTGCCGTTGAACACTCTGAACAAATTCGCCAGCGCGTTGAAATCCGCCGCGTTACCGCGCTGCGCTGCTTGATGGGCTTGCATAAACAAGTCCTTCATCATTGCACCGGGCGTCAGCACTGCGCCGTTGCTTAACGTAACGGCAGAGAAACTGAAGCCATAACAGCTCAGATTCGACCAGAGCATATTGATCGAACTCACCGAGCCGGTGTTCGAGGCCGCCAACAGGTTCATTTGCGCTGCGACATATTCACGATTGAATCGCTCCTGCGGCGACAACGGGCCATAAGTGCCGCCTTGCAAAGCTAACCACACGTTGTTCGTGTCGCGCGTACTCACGCCTTGGTTGTAATTCACGCCGCTGATGAACACGCTGCCGCGCGGCCAATAGCCACGGCGGTTTTCCCAATAAGACGCCGAACGGAAGCAGAACGTATCACACTTAATCGGTTGTTCTACTGACACGGTGAACGAGCAGGATTTCGTGCCGCAGCTATTCGTCGCGGTACACGTCACCGTCGTCGTACCCACCGGGAAGGTCGAACCTGAAGCACGATCACAAGTGACGGTCGTGCCTCTGCCACTGCCCGTCGGCACCGTGAAATTCACGACCGCACCGTTCGCCGAAGTCGCCGACGTAGTGATATTCGCCGGACAGGTCAACGCTGGCGCATCATTCACCGTGACCGCAAAGGTGCAAGACGACTGTCCGCCCGCATTACTCGCCGTGCAAGTGACCGTCGTAACGACCAGCGGGAAGCTCGAACCCGAAGCCGGTGTGCAAGTCACCGTGACGCCCGGAGCCGAAGGCACAGGATAATTCACGACAGCGCTGGTCGCGCCCGCCGCGACGCAAGTGGTCACGGGTAAAGGGCAGGCGATGGAAGGCATCACCGGTTCGCATACCGCGCAATAAACCTGACATCCGCGTCCGGTCGGATAACCCGACGTGAGGCCGCCAATCAAGCCCGGCGTAGTGCGCGACGCATCGCCAGCGGTTTCGGTGCGATTCACGATCACGTCGGTGACGAGCAAGCTGATCGTGCCTGTGCCGCTGCCGCGCGTGAGCGATACGCCCAACTGCAAACATTCGTTAAGCGGTGAGTTCGGCTCCATGTCAAAAGCGAAAGTCAGCAAATTGGTGCGGCGTCCGGCAGCGCCCGCGTCCGCGACGAAAGGCAGAAATTCGCCTTCAAAAAAGCGCCCTTCCAGCGCCAAGCGGCTTGATTGATAAAGCGCGCCGTGTTCGTTGATTTCCGTCAAACGAACGCCACCCGCTTCGACCGTGAAAGAAAACAACGTGAACGCGCCAGAACCGTCAGGGCGTTGCACAAAAAAGCGTATGACATCGCCGACGGTTGAGCCTTTGCTGGCGATGAAAAAGCTGCCGTCCCAGATGCTGTCGGTGCAAGACAACAAGGTCAGGCGTCCGCCCGGCGTGCTATATCCGACGCCCGTCGGATTGGTGCCGCGCAAGCCTCCGACTGACAACACGTCTCCGCCAAAGCTGGCAGGCGTGATCGTGAAGGTCTGCAAACCCGGAATGTTGCCGCCCACCGGCGAGGGCGTGGTGACACCGAAAGTGAACGGGTCTGCTAACAGAAAGTGATCGCCCGAAGGCAGGTTGTCGGTTTTTTGAAAACCGTGCGTGACGGTCGGAACTTGAATAGATTGGCAATTAGTCGTCACAGCTTGTCCGGTGACGCGCGTGGATTGTAACAACGACCATTCGTGGCCGCCGTAGTTAGAGAGCAAGGTCAAGATCAAAGCCAGCAAGGCGGCGACGCGCAAAATACTGGCAGAAAAAGTGAACAGCGGGAGTCGGGACAACATGTAGTTTTCTCCTTTTCCCTTACCCGTGGTCGTAGCTTTTTTATGACTCGAATCGGTGTAGGGAAAAATTGGTGGTGGTCTTTACGCAATCGTGAGTTGCGTAAAAATTCAGCAGCGCGGCTTGACGTAAAAAATCGTCAGCCAGACACACTTCTCCCTTATCGGGCACGTCTCGGCCTTCGCTTTTTATGCGTCAATAACCCGCAGCTTGTTACTGGTTTCGGAACTTATACTCGTTTCTGAAATAGTTCAGGCACTTGCTGGCGACAGCCATAAATCGTGAGGATTGTCTGGCCAACCAATTGTCGAAAACTCCCTCAGAGAACAGTTCGTAGGATGATGGGAGGGGTAAAAAACGGGCAGAGTGTATGGCTGAAACATTTCTACCACAATCAGATAAGAAGGCCATTTTCTTGTATTATTCATTAAATTTTTCATTCAAACGCCCTCACTAGGAATCAAAAGCCCAGATAAATAGCCTTATAGCCACTATGCCTAGCATCAATTAGCTATTACTTCTTTTCACAGTCGCCTTAAAAGAAAGCCGCCCGCGAAATGGTGTCATTTCGCGGGCGGCTTGGTTTAGTTGCTAGTTTTCGGTTCGACGGTTTTTAGCGACAGGTATTCATCTGCGCCAAAATCGTGACCAGTGCGGTCATATCTGCGTTGCGTTCGTCCGAAGGCGGCTGGCTGCCTACGACAAAGCATTGATCGAAAAATTGCCCCATCGTCATTTCAGGCTGAAGCACTGCGCCGTTGCTCAGTTCCATCGGGTCGAAGCCTCTGACAAAACAACCCAGATTGCCCGCCATTCCTGAAATCACCATCGGCATCGGATCGCGCGCCAATGTCAGTTGCGCCGCGACGTAATGCTTATTGAAAAGCTGTTGCGGCGACGTGCCGCGCGAACGTAGCGCAAACAGCACGGACGTAGAACTGGTGACAGTGTCTACGGGGTGATTGAAATTCACGCCGCTGATGAGAACGTCACGTCCGTTGAAACTGTAGCGAAAGTAATTCGTGGCAAAGAATTGCGGCGTCTTAAAACAGAAACGCACCGCGCAGTAATAGTCTTGCGCCGCTTTTGAAGCTCCCTGCCTCCAGAACATCGTGCCTGCGATCACCGCCAGCATTAACGAACGTGAAATAACGCGGCCAATCAAGTTGGTCTTCATAATGACGTAGTTCCTCCTAGTGAGAATGAAAGAATAGTTTGTGTGTGGATTAAGAGAGCGTGGCACCGCGCTCTTAAAAGGTTCTCGAATTATTTCTCGAAGATGCCGGGGTTCGGGAAGCGAGAAGATAAACCATCCCTTCCCGTCGGAGCAATGGAGAAGCTCCGACGGGAAGGGATTTTAATGAAAGAGATTGGCTCGCAAATTGATAGCAAGCCTTTCCCGTTAGTTTAGTTACAAACGTTGAGCGGATTGTTTCCGTTCAACAGTTGCAACACGACGGTGAGTTTCGCCAGATCAGCATTATTGCGCGACTGAACTGCCGCCGTGATGTGCATGTAAAGCTCTTTCACCATTGAAGTCTGAGTCAGCACCGCGCCCGAACTCAGCGTGATCGGGTTGAACGCGATGCCATAGCAACTCAGGTTCGCCCACATCGTATTGACCCACACCGGCGAACCAGGGCCGCCCTGATTCAGGATGTTCAACTGCGCCGCGACGTATTCACGATTGAACACTTCGCGCGGCGTCAGGTTCGCGCCCATCGGATTGCCCTGCAGGGCTTGCACGATGGACGACCAACGGCTGGTGCTGACCGGCGCGTTGTTATTCACGCCGTAAATCACCACCGTGCCATTCGGTATTTCATACGGATTGAGCAGCCAGTAAGCCGCCGAACGATAGCAAAGCGTATCGCACTTTGTCGGTTCGACCGTCACCGTGAACGTACACATCGCCATGCCGAAGGGGCTGGTGACGGTGCATTTCACCGTGGTCGTGCCAATCGGGAAGGTCGAGCCGGAAGCACGATCACATGTCACAACCGCTCCCGTGCCCGTGATCTTGGGATCGGGATAAACCACCAGCGCGCCGCTGCCCGTCGTCAGCGTCTTGATGTCAGCCGGACACATAATCGTCGGCGGATCAACCACCGTGATCGTGAACGAACACGACACCGTGCCGCAGGTATTGGTCGCAGTGCAGGTCACCGTCGTCGTGCCAATCGGGAAGGTCGAACCCGACACGCGATCACACGAGGCCGTCGTACCAGTTCCGCCACCGGTCGGCGTGGCAAAGTTCACGACCGCTCCGCTGGCCGAAGTCGCGCCCACCGAAATGTTCGTCGGGCAGGTGATCGTCGGAGCATCACGCACCGTTACGACAAACGAACATGAGGCCGATCCGCCTGCGTTCGTCGCCGTGCAATTCACCGTCGTCGCACCGAGCGGGAAGTTCGAACCCGAAGCCGGTGTGCAAGCCACCGTTACGTTTTCTCCCGTGGTTGTGAGTGCTACCCAATCAACCTTGGCGCTGGTGGTTCCGGCAGTTACACACACGCTGATCGGATTAGGGCAGGTGATCGTCGGCGGAGCCAGTTTCAACCCGAAATCCAGGTTTGGATTCGTCTGACCGGGGCCGCCCGTCGTCACCGGAATGCAAGCCTTGCCGTCAATCAGCATCGCATCAGAATCGCGGATGTCGCCATTCGCCGAACCGTCAGCGTCTTTCGGAGCCAGCACAAATCCGGCAGGCAGGCTGGTTAAACAGATTTGGTAATCCATGTTCGGCAAAATTCCGCCGGGTACATTCATCGGGTCGAAATAATAACCGCCCGTCGGCATGCTGGTCGTCGTCGCCACCACTACGCCGTTCTTGATGAGTTGCAGGCCGATGCCTCCCAACCCAGGTTCGTTGGCGTCCTGAATGCCGTCGCAATCCAGGTCGTTCCAAATGCGGTTGCCCAGTTCGATAGGAGCCGGATCGCATACGACCACGATGTCGCCGAGGCCGTTCGCCTTGCCGAAATCAAGCGAGCCGACGTTGTTACGACGCGAACCGTCATAGATGCGATAGCTCTTCGTGCGTCCACCAGTGTTGTTGTTGAACCACGCCGTGCCGCCGTCGAACACGAGCGACAAACCCAATATCGGAATCGGGTCAACCATGTTGACCAGCACATCGGGACGACCGGGAATCTGTGCCAACGCGCCGATAGTTGATTCATCGTTGAAAGGCGGCGCGAAGTCGGTGAAGTAATACTCACCGCCACCTGGGCCTTCGCCCGTGCCTTGCGGCGCAGTTCCCTGCCCGCCTGCACGTCCGTTGCTTTCCAGCACAAAGCCGCCGGAACCATTGCTCACCGCGCGCAACGTGTCGCCCGCCGATACGCCGTAATAGCGAATGCCGTCCGAAGGATTATCCAGCGTGTCAGTGCCGAACTGATCGCCCGAACGGTCGCGTAAGCCGATGACCAGATTGCCGCGATCAAGGGCGATGTCAGTCAACCACGGTTGCGGATAAATGCCGCGCTCTTCGGTTCCGATGGTGGCGAAAGCCGCCGTCCACGGACGCCAAGCGGCGCTAAAACAACTGCCCGGTCCGTTTTGTGCGCTGTCAGCACAACGACGCGGATAGTTCAGCGAAAGCTGGAATAGCGGCGCGGCATCCAGCGCGAGCGTCGCGGGGTCTACGCGATAAACGTAACCTTGCATGTCCGCCGCGCTCTGCGTGCTTTCCGCCGTACACGTGACGCCGACGTAAAGCTGCCCGTTCGTCCAGTTCACCGCGAAAGGCCGCACGTCGCCGCTCGCGCAACCCGGTGCGCTGGTGATCGCTGCGCTCGCGCGCGGACTGCCACCGGCTACGGGAAACTCATAGAGCTTGCGGTCGTTCAAGTTCATCGCGTAAAGCACGGTTTCCGCGCCGTTCAACGTAATGCCGCCGAACGAAACTTTGCCCACCGCGTTCCACGAAGTGTTGCCGTTGTCACGATCAAAATCGCTGTTGTCGTGCGGATTGGCTCCGGTCAATGCGCCTGCGTTCACGAACTCTGACGTAGCGCCGTTCGCCGGGTTGATGGCGTAAATCGCACCCGTTCCGCCGGGGCCGAAGCCCGCGTGCTTTTTCATGAAGGACGAAGCGTAAAGCGTGCGGCTACCGCGCGCGTAAGCTAGGCCCCACACCGTACCGACTTTGTCGCTATTCACCAGATTGCCGTGAACCGGTTGGTCGAAGTCATCCACCGGTAAGCCGCCGTCCATGCGTGCTGAACCGGCGGAGTAAGGGAAAGAAACAATGACTGGATTGCTGCCCGCCAGTTGATCGCCGCCTACGTAACAAGCGGTGATGAGCGTCGGGTTGTCTTGGCAATACGCCATCGGCAACACGATGCCGTAATCAATGTTGCTCGCCGAACCGCCCTCAATGAAGCGTACGTTGCCGCGCGAGTTGTCGCCTACCGTGCCGGGAAAATAGCCCGCCGGTAAGTTCGTGAACTCAACACGATAAGGGCCGCTGCCAGTGGCGTTGATCGAATAAGAACCATCCGCGCCCGTGGTCGCCGAACCGGCTTCGCTGCCGTTGGCGGCGTAAGCCGTCACCGTGACGCCTGAGACGCCGCGATCAAATGCGACGGCCAATGAACTGCCGTCGGAATTCGTGATGGTCGCCGCTGTGTCGCGGCGTCCGTTCGCGTTGTAATCCTGAAAGACCGTACCGCTGACGACACCTGCGACTGCCGTGTCGTCGGCTATGCGGTTAGGGGCGAATGCATTGCTTACGCGCGTGCCTAGCCAAGCCGTGCCGATAATCAGCAAGGCCAAGCCAACCCAGCGTAACTTCGAGGTCGTAGTAGAAAGACTCGCATACGCGCGAGTCGTGAGATGTTTCCGCATTATATTTGCCTCCTCCGAGTTGGGTGGATGGCTTTGGTCGGGACGCACTCGGAACGCGCCTGCGGGGAAATGCAACCAGACACATCACCGCTATCTTGCCGGGCGAAATTCCCGAGGCAAAATTACGGATGCGTCCGGCCGTCAACCAAAGCGGGGAAAACGCCTGAGAACAGGCCAGACAACAACGTCAAAAGACTTTCAGGCAAGGCTTTCAGTCAACGCCACCGACCAGCAGGCCAATTCGTAATTTGCCTTCAGGCCATCAACCGCTAACTGAAGCAAGCCAAAATCAATTTGAAAAAAAGATGAAAAATCCAGTGAAAAGACCTCAATCCTGCGGCGTGCCGAAAGCGGGGGGCGGTGGGCGCGCAACTAGAATTGAGCAGGCGAAGTGAAGATAAAGACGAATCAAGAGCAGGCACTCAGCTTAATTCGTGAAAGATTTGTGAAAGTCACGAGCGTTGGTTACGCCCTTTGAATATGATAGGCACCTGAGAGCCGATGCTATGCTCTCCTTCTCGCACCGAGCTTGAATAATAAAACTTACAACTAGGATATGAGTACGCAGCCTATCCGGTTCCAGAACCGTCAACAACGTACAATAAGCCCAAGCTAAAGTTTATATTTTGAAATTTTTATCGCAAAACTCGACGCAACACAGGCTGTCTTTTTGGCTTTGACAAGTAGGCAGGAAGCATTTTCGTAAAATTTAGCAGTTGAAGCGTTGGGCTGGCGGCAATGGCTGATTGAGAGTGTAGACCGATACAAAAAAACGGCACTACCGGGTTTTCTGTGGGTACATTTCATCAGCAGCAGAAATTTTCCATTTGCGATTTTAGATTTTAGATTTTCCATTGCCTCCGAAGTTCTCCCTGCCTAACCGGGCTTTACGCCGCGAGTTGCTGGCAATGAAAAATCTAAAATCTAAAATCGCAAATGGAAAATTTCTGCTGCTCTTTGGTTTTCGTGAGCTATCGCTCTCACTTACCCACACCAATTCCGGTAGTGCCAAAAAAACCGATGTCAGCGTGGCATAACCACTCTGACATCGGTTTATTGTTTGAGCGAACTGGCTTTTCAGCCTTTAGTTCCGCCTTTAGTTGCAGATGTTGAGCGGGCTGTCGCCGTTCAACAACTTGAGTACGGTAGTGAGTTTCGCCAGATCGGCATCATTGCGCGACTGAATCGCCATCGTGATACCCATATAAAGCTCTTTCACCATTGAGTCGCGCGTCAGCACGGCTCCTGAAGCCAACGTGATCGGGTTGAACTGAATGCCGTAGCAACTCAGGTTCGCCCACATTGTATTGACCCACACTGGCGAACCGGGGCCGCCCTGATTCAGGATGTTCAACTGCGCCGCGACGAATTCACGATTGAATACTTCGCGCGGTGTCAGCGTCCCACCGAACGGATTGCCCATCAGCGCCTGAACGACAGACGACCGGCGGTTGGTGCTGACCGGCGCGTTGTTATTCACGCCGTAAATCACCACCGTACCATTCGGAAGGTCATCCTGATTGAGCAACCAGTATTTCGCCGAACGATAGCAAAGCGTATCGCACTTCGTGGCTTCGACCACGACGCGGAAGGTACACATCGCCATCCCGAAGGGGCTGGTGACAGTGCATTTCACCGTCGTCGTGCCAATCGGGAACGTCGAGCCGGAAGCCCTGTCACACGTCACGACTGCGCCCGTGCCCGTGATCTTCGGGTCGGGATAAGTCACGACTGCGCCGCTGCCGCTGGTGAAGGCCTTGATGTCAGCCGGACACATGATCGTCGGCGGATCAACCACCGTGACCGTGAACGAACACGACACCGAACCGCAGGCATTCGACGCAGTGCAAGTCACCGTCGTCGTGCCAATCGGGAAGGTCGAACCTGAGTCCCGATCACACGTGACTGCCGTACCCGTGCCGCCGCCGCTCGGCTTGGTGAAGGTCACCACCGCGCCGTTGACGGAAGTTGCTGGCACTGAGATTGGCGTCGTGTTGCAACTGATGCTCGGATTGTCACGAACCGTCACGACAAACGAACAAGTCGCTTCGCCCGCCGAATTGACAGCCCGACAATTCACCGGTGTCGTACCCAACCCAAAGCTTGATCCTGACGCCGGTATGCAAGTCACGACCGCTCCCGCAGTAGCCGTCGGTTCAACGAAAGTGACAATCGCACTCGTCGTACCCGCCGTCAGGCAAACCGGGGCCGGAGGATTCGGGCAGCTAATCGTCGGAATGCCAATCACCGTCACGTTGAACGAACACGATACCGTGCCGCAATCGTTTCTCGCCGTACAAGTAACCGCCGTCGTGCCGACCGGGAAGGTCGAACCCGAAGCCCGATCACACGTGACCGTCGTTCCCATTCCACCGCCCACCGGTACATCGAAATTGACCGCCGCACCGCTCGCCGAAGTGGCCGAAACGGTCACGTCTTTACCCGCACAACTGATGGACGGATTGTCTCTCACCGTAACGTCGAAAGAGCAACTGGCTTCGCCAGCGGAATTCGTCGCACGGCAGGTGACTCTCGTCGTGCCCAGCGAGAAGCTCGAACCGGAGGCCGGTAAACAAGCCACGACCACATTCGTACCCGTCGTAGTGGGTTCGGCATAAGTGACGTTCGCACTCCGCGTCCCCGCTGTCACACAAACCGCAGCAGGAGGAGCCGGGCAGCTAATCGTCGGCGGCGCAACCGCAGCCACCACCGTCACCCTGAACGAGCAAGAGATCGCCGGAGCGCCGTTGACGGAACAAGTAACCGTCATCGTTCCTACGTTGAAAGCCGAACCCGAAGCCGGGGTGCAAGTCACCGCCGAACCCGCCGGTTTGGTCGTCGCCGCGAAATCCACATTGACGGAGGTTTGCCCGACCGCCGTGGTACGCGTGATGTCAGCCGGGCAGCCAATCGTGATGGCGTTCAAACCGAAATCGTAATTGTGGTTCGTCCAGCCCGGCCCGCCGGTCGTCAGCGGAATGCAGGCTTTGCCGTCCACCAGCATCGCGTCGGAATCTCGAATGTCACCATTCGTCGTTGTGTCGGCATCTTTCGGTGAAAGCGCCATACCGGTCGGAATCGCCGTCAAACAGATTTGATAATCCATGTTCGGCAACACGCCGCCGGGGACGTTCGCGGCATTGAAATAATACATGCCCGCCGCGTTGGTTGTGGTCGTCGCTACTACCGAACCGCCTTTGATGAGTTGTACGCCCAAGCCCGCCAAGCCGGGTTCGTTCGCGTCTTGAATGCCGTCGCAATCAAGGTCGTTAAAGACACGATTGCCCAACTCAATCGGAGCCGGATCGCACAACGCCACGATGTCGCCGAGGCCATTGGCCTTGCCGAAATCTACGCCGGGGTTGCCGGTGCGCGCGCCGTCATAAACGCGATAGCTCTTTGACCGGCGTCCGAGGTTGTTGTCGTGCCACACGGGGCCGCCGTCAAACAACGCATTGAGTCCCACCAGCGGAATCGGGTCATAAGAGTTGACGATGACGTTCGGATGACCAGGGACTTGCGTCAATGCACCCAAACTGATTTCGTCGCCGAAAGGCGGCGCGTTGTCTTGAAAATAAAACTCGCCGCCGCCGGGGCCTTCGTTCGTGCCTTGCGGCGCAGCGCCTGTGCCACCCGCGCGGCCATTGCTTTCGAGCGTGAAGCCGCCCGCGCCATTGCCTGCCGCCCGCAACGTATCGCCCGCCGATACGCCGTAATAGCGCGTGTTGTTGGCAGGGTTGTCGAGCGTGTCAGTGCCGAACTGATCGCCCGAACGATCACGCAAACCGAGAATCAAACTGCCGCGGTCAAACGCGATGTCGGTCAGCCACGGTTGCGGATAAATCCCGCGTCCGCCATTCGCATCAATCGAAGCAAAGGTCGGCGACCACGCGCGCCAGGCCGCCGAGAAACAACTGCCGGGGCCGTCTTGCGCGCTGTCGGCGCAACGGCGCGGATAGTTCAACGCGGTTTGAAAGATCGGCGTCGCATCGAGGGCCAGCGTCGCTGGGTCTACGCGATAAACATAAGCCTGCAAGTTCGCGGCGCTCTGGGTGCTTTCTGCGGTGCAAGTCACACCGACGTAAAGCTGGCCTTCGTTCCAATTGACCGCGAAAGGCCGCACGTCGCCCGCCGCGCAATTCGGCGCGCTCGTGATCGCCGCACTCGCACGCGGACTGCCGCCGCCGCCGATCGGAAATTCATAGAGCTTGCGGTCAAACAGATTCATCGCATAAAGCTGCGTCTCAGCGCCGTTCAACGCGATGCCGCCGAACGAGAGCTTACCCACCGCATCCCACGAAACGTTGCCGTTATCGGTGTCGAAGTTAGCTTGGTTGTGCGGGTTCGCACCGGCCAACGCGCCCGCGTTCACGAACTCAGAGGCCGCACCCGTCGAAGGGTTAATGCGATAGATCGCGCCCGGGCCGCCGGGGCCGAAGCCCGCGTGCTTTTTCATGAAAGACGAGCCGTAAAGCGTCCGGCTACCGCGCGCATAAGCCAAGCCCCACACCGTACCGACGGCGTTGCTGTTGGTCAGATTGCCGTGCGCCGGTTGATCGAAATCGCCGAACGGTTCGCCGCCCGTGTCGCGCGCCGAACCCGATGAATTCGGGAAGGAAACAATGACCGGATCGCTGCCGCTTTGATTCCCACCTACATAGCAGGCGGTGATGAGCGTCGGATTGTCTTGGCAATACGCCATCGGCAAAACGATGCCGAAATCCTGACTGCTGGCTGCGGCGCTCTCAATAAAGCGTACGTTGGTGCGCGAGTTGTCACCGACCGGGCCGGGAAAATATCCCGCCGGTAAGTTCGTGAATTCCAACCGATAAGGCCCGCTGCCCGAAGCGTTGACCGTATAGGTTCCGTCAGCGCCCGTGGTCGCTGAACCGGCAGAATTGCCGTCCGCCGCATAAGCCGTCACCGTGATGCCGCTCACGCCGCGATCAAACGCAACGGGATGCTGACCGCCGCCGACATTGGCAATCGTCGCCGCCGTGTCGCGGCGTCCGTTCGCGTTGTAATCCTGATAGATCGTGCCGGTGATCGCTCCGGCAATGGCGAAATCATCCGCTGGTGAGACATACGCATTGCCAATGCGCGTACCCAGCCAAGCCGTACCGATGACCAACGCGGCCAATAATCCGACTCTCAAGAATTGTGTAGTGTTTGCGCTTAAGCGGCTCAGGTGTGAGTGAGCCTTTTTTTCTTTTCGCATCATTGTGAGTGTCCTCCTCCGAGAAAAATAAGCACTGTGATCTTTGCGCCCTCGGAACGCGCATTCGAGCGAATGAGGCTGCTCGCCTGCCGCCAAATCACAGTGAAACGTTAAGCAAAAAACCATTCGGACTGTCAGGTAAGGCGCTTAAAAAAAGCATACGCGCCTTGCTAACAGCTAGGGTGGTGATGTCAGGCCAGTGAATAGAATCGGGGGGCACTAAAAAGTTCGCTAAGAACTCGGATGACCAAATGTTTATCGTGTGCTGATAAAACTTCGCTCCGATAAACAGTGGGGTAACAGCGGGACTATGTGAAGAAACGCCTCTGAGTTGCGTCAGTTTTTTTGCCTAGCCAACCTTTACGAACTCAGAGAAAAATCAAAGTGATTCATGTCTCGCAGAGCCGATGCCTGACTCTGCGTTCGAACGCTTAATTAATGCTGTCGTGTTAGGTGACCGGAAAAGTAGGCTACCTCCATGTCTTTGACAAGAGATTGTCGGCAGCAAATCAAATTAAAACTTTTTCTAGTGATAAGTTTTACGAAAAGCGCCGCCACTCCCGCGCGATTTCCTGTAAGGCTGACAGCAGTCACGCAATCTCTCAAAAAATCGCTGACTGGTTGCGTAATCCCGATCAGTGTCGCGTTCGGGAGTTCATCGCGCACGCCCACCACGGGACTACGCAACCAATCAGCTTAACTAGCCAATCAGGTCATCAAATCAACCAGTGAAATAAACTTCCCACGGACTATTTACTGGCAATTCGACCAGGCAAAGGAGCGAGTAAAAGTCCCCCCCGGAAACTTCCAACCGGCCTTCACCCGTGTTTCAACTGACTAGAGCTCCTGAAACTTTTTAAGAGAAAGGGAATGAGAGTTAACTCAAACCGGGCAGCGAAAAACTGTAAGGTCGCCGCACCTCTGACTATCTTACGCAGAGCCAATTCACCGAACGTGTCCCGCCAGCAAACGCAAGTTCCTCCAGCGCGGCATAACGCCAGCGCGGCACAACGATAGAGAAAATTGCAGGGAAACAGGAAGACGACAGGCAAAGAAAATTAAACCTTACTGCCTGATCCCCGACCGGTCTCTGCGTTGCCATAGCCAGCCTGCCGACCTGTGCAACGCCACACCCGCTTAATTTTCCGAACGGTACTTCCTGTTTTCCCCACATGTCGGCGTAGCACCTATAAATGGGGAAGCGCGGAAAGTATGCCGGTACTTTTTTATTAAAATTCAGATTAGGGCCGTACGAGGTGAAAGGCTGATTGGGCAATGACTTGTTCATCGGCGGAACGCAACTCGACTTGATAAGGCCCGGCGACTAAGGATGAGACAGGCACTTCACCGGCGACAAAAAAGTAGGGCTGATGTTTTTGCACACGCAATGGCCCGCTACGCCATGAGGATGTCCCGCCAAAAGCCTGCAACACCAGAAACAAAGGTTCGGTGACTGGCTGGGTTACTTCCAACTGCAATCGCACCCGCCGCGTAGCGTTCGTCAAAACCAGGCGCGGGGCCACAGGCAGTGAGCGCACGTCATCGCGCTGCAAAGGCGGCAAGACCAAACCTAATACTTCACTTAGTCCTTTGGCTTTGGGGGCTTTGGGCGTCACAGCAGGGCTGGCCTGCGCCGTGAGCAGTTGATCGTTCGTAATGGTAGGCGCAACAGCAGCGGTCGGAGTCGCCTGAGCCGAGGAAACCAGCGCGACGGATTCTTTATCCCGGTTGGCTCGCTGCAAAAAAATCCATCCGCTTAAAATGCAAAGCAGAGCGATTGCGCCAGCCGTCGCCCAAGTCAAAGTCCATTTTTGTCGGCCAAAAAAATTCCAGCCAGCGGTCGAGCCAGAAACGATTACGCGCTCAGGCGGAGAGTGTGCGGGCGGCAAGGATTGCCAAGCCAGAGTGAAGGCCGTCCACTCGCGCAACATCGGCAACCGCTGCCATTGGCGTGTCAGTTGTTGCTGTTCAGCCACTGACAATTCGCCGCGCGTCCAGGCGGTCAACAGATCGTCACGCACAGAAAGCAATTCGTTGAGATAAGTCTGATCGGTGCAGTAACGCTCTTCGACGGACTCCGCCTCGTTTTCAGACAATTCTCCCAGCACGTAGCGTCTAAGCGTTACGTGCTGCTCTTGTTCTTTAGCCATACTTTTCCTGCACCCGTCTGCTTGGGCCGTCTGCCTAGGGGATGCTAGCAACGCCAAAACACCGCAACGAAAAAGCCTCGCGGCGTATCCATTCCTATCCGTTATCCGTTATCCGTTATCCGTTATCCGGCGCCTGTCATCCGTCCTACGTAAAACTACGTTCAGCAACTAAATGGTCAGATTAGAAATTCATTCTGCAATATATTTAACCCTTACGGCACAAACACTTGGAGATGCAGGTTTCGAGCTTTTCCCGTATGCGAAAAACCCGCGACCGCAAAGCGTTGAGCGGAATGCCGAGACGACGCGTCAAAGCCAACCGGTTATCAATCGTTTCGCGCCCGCTGCCTTCGTAATAGGTTTCGATCAACTCGCGCTCGACCGGAACCAGTTTGCCAAGACATTCCTGCAAACACGCCAGTCGCCGTTCCTGTTGACGACCGTCATAATCTCGTTCCATCAGTTCTTGCGGCGTAAGCGGGCGTTGATCGCGCGGCAGGACGTTCTCTTCGAGTTCAACGTTCCGATGCGGCACGGCGAGGCGTTCACGCCATACGTTGCGGGCGACGGCATAAAAAAAACTACGTGGATTGGCCGCGAAAATCTCGCGCCCTTCTGCCAGCAGACGCGCGACGCGATCCATCACTTCGTCGGCGTCTTCCTGCGCTGAGGTCGAGCCGCGAAAGGCGAAATAGGTCGCCATCGCATGACGAATCTCTTCGTATTCCGCTGCCGCCTGCTCAGGGTCTGGGTGCAATGCGCGCAACAACCCGGCCAGGCGTTCGTGGGTGAGTTGATTGCGTGTGTGTGCGGTGGTTTGTGACAACGTGGTGGAAATCCTTTCGGATAATTAGTAAATCACGAAATCAATCAGAAAAGACATTTTCAATTTACCATTTGAGATTTTAGATTTGAGATTGCTGACAAACCCTCGCCCAAAGCCCGATAAGCCCGATAAAAATTGAGCGATGTCGGGGCAATGGAAAATCTCAAATCTCAAATCTCAAATGGTAAATTGAAAATTCTTGGTGCTTCCGGTTTCGTGAGCTACCGATAATTGCAAAAATTCAAGCGAATGGGCTTGTCGTTCACCATTCGCCTTGCAACACGAAGCCCGCCCAATAATAAGGCGCTTGCCAACGCGGGTCTTTCAACATCTGTCGCTGCGCGGCGCGTAACGCGGCGGCGGGGGTCAACGCCTTCGCGCCCAGCATCTCGGCATAAAACCGCTGCATGAATTCCACCGCCACCCCATCATTGACCTTCCACAGACTCGCCACGACGCGGCGCGCGCCCGCGTGCATAAAGCCGCGCGTCAGACCGATCAAGCCTTCGCCTTTGATTTCTTTGCCGAGCGCCGTCTGGCAACCGCTCAAGACAACCAGTTCGGCATTCAATCTCAGATTGAAAATATCCAGCGTGCGCAACCAGCCGTTTTGCGCCGCGCCTTGTTGATTCACTTGCGACAGCGCCAACGCAGAAAGTTCAGGCCGGTCGGTGTCTAACACGCTGTGCGTGGCGAAATGCACATAACGATATTGAAGCAACGCTTCGTCCAAAACCGCTTCGCGGCGCGCGGCAAAATCAAGCGCCACGGTTCGTTGCGCTTCCGGCACGAGCGCAGCAATCGCTTCTGCCTCGCGCCGCGAAGCAGGCAAGCGCGGCAACGAAGCCGTTTCGTTTTCACTGCCGACAACCGGTGCAGTTACTCGTTGATCGGATTTGGCAAAAACCGGATCGGCAAACAGCATCAGGGTTTTGCTGGCTGGCCCGCGCGTTGCCGCGTCCTTGCGCAATACCGCCAGCGTCGAAGCCGACGGCAGCGTCAGGATTTCGTGTTGCACGATCAATGGTTCACGCTTGGGTTCACGCTTGCCGCGCAGGCTCGCAGACCCCGGAGACAAAGCCGCGAACGGCAGGTAATGCAACACTTCGTCCGGCACGATCAACACCCGTTTTTTGTTCGTCAACAGAGAGGCCGCCGGTTGCAGGATCAACGCGCTGAAAGCCGCCGCTGCCGGTTGAATGTCGCGTTGCATGCGTGCTTCCCAAGCGGCGCGTTCGGTCATGGAGCGAAACGGCGGCGGGTTCCCCGGCTGCGTCAGCAACTGATAAAACCGTCGCGCTTGGGTTTCGATGACGGCGCGTTTCGGCAGTACGAAAACCGTGAACGAACTCGTCGTCGCGGCGAACAGAAAGCTGCGTTCTTCGCCCAGCGCGTATTCGAGCAACACCGTGTCTTCGTCCAACACCTGTTGCTGGATTTGCGGTAACGTCAACGCTTGGGTCAACGCTTGATCGGGCTGCTCACTCAGGTCTTCCGCATTGCCCCGTTGCGCCTGATGTTGCACTTGATATTGCAGGTTCAATTCAGTCGTCAATACGGTCAGCGTGCGATTCAGTTCGTCGCGGCGCTTTTGGTCAGCGGGTAGGACATTGCTTAACTCAGCCGCTGTGGTTTCGAGTTTTTCCCGCAATTGCTGTTGCCGCGCGAGCAAGGGAGCAGGCGGCGTAGCGTTGCTCAACAGCGTCATGAAAGCGCGCGCTCGTCCGCGTTCGCTCAGGTGCAAAGCCTCGGCTTGCCTTTGCGCGCGCTGCGCCGGAACGCGCTCGCTCATTTGCATCAACAACTCAATCTGCAACGAATACGCCGCTCGCTGTGAAGCAAACAGCGTGGCGCGCAAATCGGCATCGAAGATACGCGCGTGCTGTTGTTCGATCAGCGCGATGGCTCGTTCATTCAACGCCAGCGCTTCATTGAGGTTTGATTGGACACGCGCGACGCGCGCCAAGCCCAGCCAGACCTCGCTCATCAAATCTTGAAATCCGCTGGTTTGGCTGAACGACTCTGCCCGACGAAACACGGCTTGAGCTTCTGCATACTGCCGCAACGCCAAGTGCGCCTGACCGAGCAGCAACAAGGCTCTGACGCGCAGCGCGACGTTGACTTGCTCATCAGCGCGCCAGGGCGACAGCAAATCGAGTACGCGTTGCGCTGCGCCGCGACGCAGGTGCATCGCCGCTTGTGCCAGTTGGACGGGGCTGCGATTGGGCGCAGTCCCCATATCCGCTTGGCGAAATGCGGGCAGCCACTGATCAAAGGCGCGCAGCCCTTGCGTTTCATCGCCTAACGCAAAATAACTTTGACCGAGTCCCATCCAGGCCTGCGCTTCATTCGAATAGGAATATCTGGATTGACGATTTGCCCGCGCCAGCGCGACGGCCTCAAGGTTTAGATCAATCGCTTTCTGCTGGTCGCCGCTCTTGCGATAAATTTCAGCCAAGCCAGTAAGACCAGACATCAAGCGCAACGAGTCGCCGTCTTGCCGCGCGAACGTCATGACTTGCTGGGCGTATGCGAGCGCGCCTTGAAAGTCGCCCCAACGCGTACATAAACGCGACAAATTATCGAGGACGTTGATTTCCTTATCACGGCGGCCCAACTGGCGGAAAAGTGCGCGGGCTTGTTGCAACGCCTGTTCGGCGGCAGCGCGCTCGCTCAACCTGATCAGCGTGATGCCCAGCAAGTTGAACATCGTGGCATGGGGAAAGCGCGCACCCACCGTTTCATAAAGCCGCGCCGCTTCCAGGCATTTATCCACCGCCTGGCGCAAGGATTCGGTCGTTCCCTGCCCATACAACGTCATCGCTTCCTGTTTCGCGCATTGGGCTAAGAATTCGGTTTTATCTGCTTCCATCGCGGTGCGTTTTTCCAGCCAGCGCAACCGATACTGTTTCGGCGCAGTCTGTCCGGCGTCGGGCGACAAACGAATTTGATAGGCAATAGCCATCGCGGCGTGAATCACTACTTGCTGAGAATGTTGTGGATCGAATTCGATTTGAAAAGCGATGTGCCCGGCCGCATCGAGCAAATCGAGGCTGACACCGGCTTCGGCGCATTCGATTTCAAGGCGGGCGAATTCATGCGCCGCCAGCGGGATGCGATACCAATGTTGTTCGTTATGCTTTAGCTCGCTTTCCAGTCTCTGACCCAACGATAACTGAAAAACGCGATCTTCTACCGCAGGCGAGTTAGCGGGAAGGGCGGGCGCAATTTGTGCTGCTGCGCCAAGGCATGGCAATGCCCAGACGCAAAAGCCGATCATCAGCCTCTGCCAAGAGAAACGCATAGGGGAATCACTCCTCGTTGCGGGGGCGCATTGGCTGCCTGAAGTGGCGGGCTGCCAACACGAATTCGCATCTGTTGCCGTAAACGACAGCGACACGTTGGTCAGTTAGAGTTGAGATGATTCGTTGATGAACTGTACTCGCTCGCGGCTGCATTGACCGAAGCAGTTTGTGAAACAGTGCGCGCATACTGCCAGCCGCTTGCAGGCGTAGCAAGACGGCTTGTCTTGGACACGCTTTAGGAAGCAAGGCGGGCAAGCTCTCGCAAGGCGGATAACAACCGTTCGATCTCTTCGGTCGTCGTGTAGCAGGCGCAACCGATGCGCACCAATCCCGCTTCGGCGTAACCCAAACGCGCAGCCACCGTCGCGGCGTAAAAGTCTCCGTTCGAGACATACAAGCCAAAAGGAACCAGTCGCCGCGCGACTTCAGTCGAATCCAAGCCGCGCATTACAAACGACACCGTAGGCGTCCGCGCTTCATCAGGCGCAGGGCCGAACACCGTCACGCCGTCAATTGCGTGCAAGCCGTCCCACAGTTGCTTGAATAAAGCCGCGCCGCGTTCGTGCAAAGCGGCAAACGTATTCACCAGTTGCTCGCGCCGCGTCGCGCCTTCCGACAGTGAAGCCAGAAAGTTCACCGCCGCCGCTGCGCCCACGATGCCTTCCTGATTTTGCGTACCCGTTTCCAAACGATCCGGCGCTTCGTTTGGCGCAGGGTCGAGTTTGGGTACGTCGAGACTCGCCAATAATTCGTGGCGTCCGTAAAGCACGCCGATATGCGGGCCGTAAAACTTGTAGGCCGAACACGCCAGAAAATCGCAGCCCAACGCTTGCACATCCGGCAATTCGTGCGAGGCATAATGCACTGCGTCAACATAACTCAACGCTCCAACCGCACGCGCCAACGCGCAAGCCTTTTGAATGTCATTGATCGTACCCAACGCATTCGACGCCGCGCCGATGGCTAAGACTTTGGTTTTGTCACTCAACTTGCTCGCCAGATCGTCCCAATCAAGTTGGCCGGTTTCGGTCAGCAAGCGTACGGTGCGAATCGTCACGCCGCGTTCGCGCGCCAACGCCTGCCACGGAGCCTGATTGGCGTGATGATCGAGTTCGGTCGTCACGATTTCATCGCCCGGCTGCAAGCCGCGTCCAATCGCCCGCGCAATATGAAACGTGATCGTCGTCATGTTGTTGCCGAAGCTGACTTCATTCGGCGCGCAGTTAAAAAAATCAGCAAATGTCTCGCGCGCCTGCTCCAACAAACGATCCGTCTCCTGACTGGTCGGATATTCCCAATGCGTGTTGGCGTTGTGATGAAGCAAATAATCAGTGATGGCTTCAGCCACGGCGCGCGGAACCTGAGTGCCGCCAGGGCCGTCGAAGTAAGCAACCGGATAACCGTTTTCTTTACGTTGTAGGGCGGGAAAGTAAGTGCGAATTGCTTCGGTAGTGATAGTCATGGTTGGGTGAATTAGGCAGCCGCAGCGGACTGTTTGCGATCAAGATAAGGAATGGTCATCGGTCCTTCAGGCAACACGGCAATCGGAGCGTCTGCGCCAATGCGCTTCAATTCTTCCGCGATGAATGCGCCGATGTCATGCACCGGTTCGAGATGCGCGCGCAGCACTTCATCCGCTGGGATTTCGCTCAACAACCCGACGCGGGCTTTGAGGCGGATGTTCGCTAGCAACTGGGCTTCCCATTGATCGTAAAGCGAAAAGCCCGGCGCGAGGATCGTGTCCAAAATGGCTTGCGGCGAATCGTGATCGAATAACAACTGCTTGAAATTGCCGTGCGCGGGAAAGCCGTCGTTGCAACGCGCAGCCTGCACAATCAAGCCGTCCTGCGCGACGACTTGCGCGGCGGCAGACATGCCTTTCACCGCTTGATACAAATTCTGATCGAGCGGATAGCCGCTGTTCGTAGTGACGACAATCGGAAATTCTTTTTCGCACGGCGTCATCACGTTGGCCTTAGAGAACGCACAACCCGCCGCGTGCGCCGCCAGCACGTCGCCGCAAAAGAATCCGGTGATTTCGCGCTTACGGTTGATGGTGACGTTGAGGCAAAAGTCCACGGGCAGCAACGCGCCGTTGTGGCGAATCTGCTCTTGCGTAGGGTTCCCTTCCAGCACGCCCCACGTACTCAGCGGCGAGCCGATCACTTCGGCGCGGTGGTAATGCATGATCGCGTCAATGTCAGCCACCGCCGGAAAGATGCCTTTATATCCGCCCGAAAAGCCTGCCATAAAATGCGGCTCGATGAAGCCCAACACGATGCGCTTGTCGGCTTCGACGTAAGCGCGATTGAAATGCACGTCTCGTCCATCGGTCGTCTTGCCTGCCAATTTCAACGTCGCGGCGTCGTGCGAATTGTGATTGACGATGCGGTAATTTTTCGCCACGTCAGCGCCGACCATGCGCTCCAACTCATCCGGCGTATTCACGCGATGCGAACCGGTGCCGTTCACGATGACGAAATTTTCAGCGGGTACATGCGCGAGTTCGGCAAACAGCCACGGCAGCAGGCGTTCGCTCGGCAAAGGCCGCGTGATGTCGGGGATAACGACGGCAACTTTGTCGGTCGAGGCGATCAGTTCGCGCAAAGGCCGCGCGTTAATCGGAGCGCGCATCGCTTGTTGAAACGCGGCGGCTTCGTCGGGCAGGCCTGCGATAAAACGCGGAGCCAAAACCGTGATTTGTTCAGACGGAATGTTTACGGCGAGTCCGTCTTTGCCGTATTCGAGATGTATTCGCATAAGAGTGAAAGTTTACGATAACGCTTATTCGTTAGCCGCGTGCAAGCTGCCGAACCGCCGCAATTCTGCCGAACGCCAAGCCACCAACACAACCACCACCAATGTACCGATGCCGCCACTCACGACGGAAAACACCGGCGTCGTCAGCGCCGCGACGCTGCCTGATTCAAAGCGTCCGAGTTCGTTCGAGGCGTTGATGAACATCCCGTTCACGGCGGCGACGCGCCCGCGCATTTCATCGGGTACGAGAATCGTAGCCAGCGTGTGGCGAATGACGACGCTGATGTTGTCGAACGCGCCCGTGAGAAAAAGCATGAATAACGAAAGGCCGAAAGAGCGCGACAGGCCGAAAACAATCGTCGCTGCGCCGAAGCCCGCGACCGCCCACAACAAAACTTTGCCTGCTTGCTTGAACGGCGGCAGGTGCGCTGAAACAAACGCCATCAGCACTGCGCCCAACGAAGGCGCGGCTTGCAACAAGCCCAGACCTTGCGGCCCTACGTGCAAAATGTCGCGTGCGTAAACCGGCAACAACGCAACGGCTCCGCCCAACAACACGGCAAAGAGGTCGAGCGTCATGCCGGCCAACAACAACGGCGTATTCCAAACGTAATGAAAGCCCGCTACAACTTTAGCCCAACCTTCCAATTCATCGTCTTTATTTTGCGTCGGCTTTTGCGTTTGCCGTTCAGCGACATAAGCGCGCGGCGTGAGCGTCGCCAACATTACGAAATAAAACGCGCTGCCAAAAATTCCGAAGGCATAAGCCGGTGTCGCTCCGCCCAAAAATGCGATGACCAAGCCGCCGAGGGCTGGGCCTAACATCGCGCTCAACTCGAATCCGCTGATGAGCCACGAAACCGCGCTGGCGAAAATTTCCGGCGGTACGAGTTGCGGCATTAACGAAGAGCGCGCCGGGCCTTGAAAGGCGCGCGCTACGCCGCTCAAAAACAGAAAGGCGTAAATCAACCACACGGGCGCGCGCTGCCACGAGCAATACATCAAACCGCACGAAGTCAGCACGCCCAGCGTTGTCGCCGCCATCAACAGCTTGCGCCGATCATAAACATCCGCCGCGTGCCCCGCTGGCAAGGTCAGCAAAAACATCGGTAACACTTGCACCAAGCCCACCATGCCCAACGCCATTTTAGAATTCGTGAGTTCATAAAGCTGCCAGCCTACGACGGCGGTTTGCATGGTGACGCTAAAAACAGAGAGCAGGTGTCCGGCGAGAAAGCGGCGAAAGTCGGTGACGCGCAACGCGGCATAGGGGTCTGTTCGTTCGGCGGGTTCTAAAGAGGTCGAGGCCATTGAGCGGTTTGATTACAGCCGTTTGCAGGTGCGTGCGCGGTGTCCGTAGCCCGACCGTTAGCGAGGGCTACCTCGGCAGCGCGCCTGTTGGGGTTGATTAGCGCATTGCCGAGGTAGCCCTCGCTAACGGTCGGGCTACGGACACGAGGTCGAGGCCATTAAAAAAATACGGTGAATCGAATAACAAAAAGGGCGACCGTTGATGATCGCCCTTTTTGTTTGTTATGCGGATGAGAGGAATCGAACCTCCACGAGATTGCTCTCACTAGCACCTGAAACTAGCGCGTCTACCAATTCCGCCACATCCGCATTGATGCAAGTCTTAGTCGTTTCAGGAACGGGGCGCATACTACTGAGCGAGATTTGGGCTGTCAAGATATGCGCTCTGCCGCTCCGGCACAGCCTTTTCCGGCTTGACCCGTCGCGTTCCATCTTGCACTCTACGGCTTCGTTACAGCATTCAACCCAACTAACAATTATTCATGCAAGATTCTGACTTCTCGCTTTTCCATCACACGGCTTTGCCTAAAAGCGATGGGAAGCAACTTCCACCTTTATTGATTTTGCTGCACGGCTATGGTGCGAACGAAGACGACCTGTTCAGTCTCGCGCCTTTCGTGGACGAGCGTTTTTTCATCGTGTGCGTACGCGCGCCGATTCGCATCGGTATGGGTTCGTATGCGTGGTTTCGTCTCGGCTTTACGCCCGAAGGCATTCTGATTGATCCGAAAGAAGTCGAAGCCGCGCGCGCAACGCTGCGCCAGTTCGTAGACGAAGCCATCGCCGCCTATCACGTAGACCCCAAAGCCGTCTTCCTGCTCGGTTTCAGTCAGGGCGCGATGATGAGCCTTGATCTGGCCTTGCGCGAACCCAGCTTAGTGTCAGGCATCGCCGCCCTGAGCGGACGCATTATGCCCAGCAGCAGCGAACGTTTCGCCACCGCCGACGAATTGATTGGTCTGCCGATATTTATGGCGCACGGTATGTCAGACCCAGTGCTGCCCATCGGCCACGGACGCGACGCACGTGACCGCTTGCGCGAACTGCCCGTGTCGCTGACCTATCGTGAATACGAGATGGGCCACGAAATCTGTGAACAGGAATTACGCGATTTAACCGAATGGCTGACGATGCAGTTGAGTCAGTTCACCGTTCACTAATCCACAGAAGCAACACCTATGAAACTCACTTTCGGAGATCACATCGGAGGCCGCGCGGCGACGGGGCTGTTAATCGTTCGCATCGTCTTTGGCGTAGCCATGGCCCAACACGGCTGGGGCAAAATTCAAAAACCGTTCAGTTGGATGGGGGCTGACGCGGGCGTACCCGGCATCTTTCAGTTGCTCGCGGCGCTTAGCGAATTCGGCGGCGGCATCGCATTGATCTTAGGACTGCTCACGCCACTGGCGATGTTCGGCTGGGTTTGCACGATGCTTTACGCGATTTTCATGGTTCACATGAAAGCCGGACAGCCTTTCGTAGCGCAGGGTGCCGGGCCTTCTTATGAAAAAGCAGCGCTCTTTTTAGCGGTCGCGTTGCTGATGATTTTCACCGGCCCTGGCACTCACTCGCTGGACGCCAAACTGTTCGGGAAAAAATCATGAACCGTTCCGCATCCACAGAAACGAATGGAGCGAATGGTGAGAATAAGGACTAGCAATACTAATGGCAGCAGACGAGAACCCACACCGCATTTATAAATACTACGATTTGATTATGGCGGGTTTCGTCACCGTATTGCTGTGCGCCAATGTCATCGGCGTTTCAAAACGCAGCACGATTGGCGGCTTCACTTTCGGCACCGGCATTCTGTTCTTTCCGCTGAGCTATCTGTTTGGTGACATCCTGACCGAAGTTTATGGTTACGCGCGTTCGCGCCGCGTGATTTGGGCAGGTTTCGGCGCACTGATTTTTGCGGCGTTTATGAGCTTCGTCGTCGTGCAAGCCCCGCCCGCACCGGGCTGGGACGGACAAGCGGCCTATGAATACGCTTTCGGTTCGACGCCGCGCATCGTCTTCGCTTCGCTGATCGGATTCTGGGCGGGTGAATTCGCCAACTCAGTGACGCTCGCCAAAATGAAAATCATCACCAGCGGACGTTTTTTGTGGATGCGCACGATTGGCTCCACCGTCGCGGGCGAACTGGTTGATTCGCTAATTTTTTATCCGCTCGCCTTTCTCGGCGCAAAAGGCTGGACCCCCGAACAGGTGGTCGCAGTGATGATCAGCAATTACTTTTTGAAAGTGTCGTGGGAAGCCCTGATGACACCGATCACTTATCGCATCGTCAATTTTTTGAAACGCGTCGAACACGAAGATTATTACGACCGCGAAACTAAATTCACTCCGTTTTCATTGGAAGCCTAACCGCATCGCAACCTGTCAGGTTGCGAAGGCTTTAGGAAGCTATTAATTGAAACCGCCGCAAGGCCCCGCAACCTGACAGGTTGCGATACTCATAAACAAACCATGAGCAATCAAACTGCTGCACAAGCCCGCGAAAAACTCGATGCCCTAAATTCATGGACGCGCGAAGTCGTCGAATGGCATTTCAACCCGGCAACCGGTACGCCCTATTGGCTCGAAATGGCGAAGACGCTCGATTTCGATCCGCGCCAGGACGTGAAAACTTATGACGATCTAGACAAGTTCGGCTTCTTCCGCGACGAAGACTTGCGCGGCGGGCCGGTCAGGCGTTGGGTTCCGAAAGGGTTGGCGGGCAAACCGATTTATACGTTTGAAACCGGCGGCAGCACCGGCGTACCCAAATCGCGCATCGCGTCAGAAGACTTTCGCATTGATTACGAAATGTTCAGCGATACGTTGCCGGATGAATACTTTCCGAAAGGCGCAGACTGGCTGATGCTCGGCCCGTCAGGCCCGCGCCGCTTGCGGCTCGCCGTCGAACACCTCGCGCAACATCGCGGCGGCATAGCCTTTTGCGTAGACCTCGATCCGCGCTTCGTCATCAAGCTCATCAAGATGGGCGAGATGCAAATGATGGAACGCTATAAATCGCACGTCATTGATCAGGCCGTCACGATTCTCAAAGCGCACGACATCAAGTGCATGTTCGCCACGCCGAAGCTGCTCGAATCGCTGTGCGAAAAAGTCTCGCTCAAAAAGATGGGCATCACTGGCGTCTTTTGCGGCGGGACTGAGATGACGCCGCAATTCCATCGCTTCGCCGTCGAAGAGTTGATGGAAGGCGCTTATTTCGCGCCGACCTATGGCAATACGCTAATGGGCTTGGCGACCCACAAACAGCCGTTCGATCCGGCGGATAATTACGCGATCATCTATTACCCGCCCTCGCCGCGCGCCATGATCGAAGTCGTCAACCCCGACGACCCGACGGAGCTGGTTGGTTACGGCGAAACCGGTCGCGTCAGATTGACGACCCTGACCAAAGAATTTTTCATGCCGCGCTTTCTCGAACGCGACGAGTGCGAACGCGAAAAGCCCTGCGAAAAATATCCGTGGGACGGCGTACGCAACGTGCGCCCCTTCTCGCGCTTTGCCACCAGCGTCGTCGAAGGCGTTTATTAGCTTCAATCGTGTAGGGCAGGATTAAATCCTGCCCTACACCAGCAGAGGCAATTGACCTCACCTGCGACTTTTTGCGACAAGCCAATTCTGTCTCACCCGCTCAACCTCTTTGTTTTCAGCATTCGCCGCGTGGCACAACGGTTGATAAGCCAGTTACTGAATGAGTACGTCACATCACGAACACTTAACGCCTTACCAACGGTTGCGCGCGTTGATGCACATCGAACGCGGCGATCTGTTGGTGATCTGCGTATACACCTTGCTGGTCGGCTTGCTCACGCTGGCCGTACCGCTCGCCGCGCAAGCCCTCGTGAACACCATCGCGGCGGGTGTGATGGTGCAACCGCTGGTCGTACTCACGTTGGGCGTACTCGCTGCGTTGCTCTTTGCGGGCATCTTGCGTTTGCTGAAACTCACGCTACTCGAACGACTGCAACAGCGCATCTTCGCGCGCATCGCGTTGCAACTGGCCGAACACCTGCCGCGCATTCAACACGCCGTCCTCACGCGCGCTTACGCTCCGCAAATCGCCAATCGTTTTTTCGATGTGGTCACAATGCAAAAGGCCGTGTCGAAAATTCTGTTCGACGGCCCGTCAGCCGTGTTGCAAGTGATCGTCGCGTTGTTGGTGATGTCGTTTTACGACCCATATCTATTGGCTTTTGCGGTGCTGTTGATCGTGTGCATCGGACTCATCGTTGGCGTGTTGGGTTTGGGCGGATTGCGTTCGAGCATTCAGGAATCGTTGAGCAAATACGCCGTCGCCGACTGGCTCGAAGAACTTGCGCGTTGCCAGCGCAGCTTCAAGATGGATGCCGTGCCCGCCTTTCCCGTTGAGCGCACTGACGGGTTAGTGATGCGTTATGTCAAAGCGCGGCACGATCACTTTCGCGTACTGTTTCGTCAGGCCTTGGGCAGTTACTTCCTGCAAGCCGCCGCGAGCGCGGGCGTATTGGCGATAGGCGGATGGCTGGTGATTCAGCGCCAACTGACGCTCGGCCAGGTCGTCGCCGCCGAAATCGTCGTCGTCGGCGCGCTCGAAGGGTTAGATAAACTCGTCCGTTTGCTCGAAAGCGTTTATGACCTGTTGACCAGCCTAGACAAAATCGGCCACGTGACCGACCTGCCCATCGAACGCGCGCAAGGCCGTCAGATGCTGACGAAAGCCGAAGGCGCTTCGGTCAAATTGCATAAGGTGCGGTTCTCTTATGACGAGCAACGCGAAATCATTCGCAATCTTGATCTATCGGTTCAACCGGGCGAACACGTCAGCCTGGTGGGCGCGAGCGGCGCGGGAAAGTCTACGCTGGCGGCGCTGCTGTGCGGTTTGCAGGAACCCGCGCAAGGCTTAGTGCAAATCAACGGGATGGACGTGCGCGATGCGCAACTCGACAGCTTGCGGCGGGTGGTATCGCTAGTCAGCGACACGAACGAAATTTTTGCCGGGACGATAGAAGAGAACATCTTGCTCGGACGCCACCACCTGCCGCACGAAGATTTGCAATGGGCGATTGAGTTCACCCAGTTGTCAGACGAACTGGCGATTTTCTCAGATGGCTTGCAAACGCGGCTCGTCACCGAAGGCCGCAACCTTTCGAGCGGACAGCGCCAACGCCTGTTGCTGGCGCGCGCCATTGTGGGGCGTCCGCAACTGTTAATTCTCGACGAAGCCTTCACCGGCATTGACGAACACGACAAGTTGCACATCCTCAACGAACTTTATGACCGGCGTTACGCCTGGACGATTGTTGATATTTCGCACGACCCCGAAGTCGTGATGCGTTCGCACCTCGCGCACGTACTCGCGCAAGGCCGCATCGTCGAATCAGGCCGCGCAACGGAATTGCTGAGAAATCGCGATGGCGAGTTTTCGCGCCTCTTTCCCAGCTTGGTGAATCACAACAAATAAATTGAGAAATCAGCAAGGTATGAAAAATCAAAAGGCAAAAGGCAAAAGGCAAAAGGCAAAAGTGCGGAACTTTCTTTCTTCGACTATTTCAAGCAACGGCAATACTTCGTTTTCATTTTTGCCTTTTGCCTTTTGCCTTTTGCCTTAGCCAGTAGTGACGCAGCGAAACCTGTCGCTGAACCCAAACCATCGGGGTCAGTACTCGACCACCTAAAAACGCCACACCCCTTTCGCGCGATTGGCTGGGCGTTGTTGATCTTGTTGGCGTTGATCTTGCTCTGCCTTTATTTCGTCCCCTGGCAACAGTCGGTGACGGCGTATGGCAAGGTGATCGTCTTCTCGCCGATGGATCGTCCGCAACGCATCGAAGCGCAAATCCCCGGTCGGCTCGTGCGCTGGAATATCTTTGAAGGCCAGAACGTCAAGGCTAACGAAATCATCGCCGAGATCGAAGACATTGATTCAAAGTTTCTCGACCAAAATCAGGTCGGTCGTTTAGAGCAACAGCGCGGCTTCATCCGCGACAGTCTCACGCAAGCCAAAGCACGTGAGCAGGCTTTGCTCGCACAACTGGCGGATTTGGAAAATTCGCGCAACGTCGCCATCCCCGGCGCTGAAGGCCGCGCCAAACAAGCCGAAGACGTGATTCGCCAATCGCAACAATCGGTCGAACAAGCCCAACAAGGCGTCGTCACCGAAGAACTTAATCTGAAGCGCGTGCAAGAGCTTTTCGACAAAGGTTTGCGCTCTAAACGCGATCTCGAATTGCAGGAACTCGCGCTCGTCACGGCCAAGACGCGGCTTGAAACGATGCACGCCGCCCTGGATGTCAGCCGTCGTGGCGCACAAGTCGCGGGCTTCGATAAAGACCGCGTGGTGAACGATACGTCAGCGGGCTTGAACAACTTGCGCGCCGCGCTGGCATCAGTGCGCGAGACGATTGCCAAGACGAATAGCGACCTGCAAAAACTTGACGTAGACATTCAAAACACTTCGCAACGCGGCGATCAACGTTTCATCCGCGCGCCGCGTGACGGACAAATCGCCCGCGTCAAAAAAGCTGGCCCCGGTGAAACCGTCAAAGCCGGTGACGAACTCGCGCTGCTCGTGCCTACGACACAAGACCAAGCCGTTGAATTGTATTTGTCTGATTACGACGCGCCGCTGGTTTCGCCCGGTCGGCAAGTGCGGTTGAATTTTGCCGGATGGCCTGCGTTGCAATTCGTCGGCTGGCCCTCGATTGCGGTCGGCACGTTCGCGGGCAAGGTCAAAGTGATGGACGCCGTGGACGATGGCAAAAGCCGCTTTCGCATCATCATCACGCCCGACGAAGAAGCCATTAAATCAGGCAAAGAAGAAAAATGGCCTTCGCTCGCGCAACTGCGACCGGGCGCAGAAGTCAACGGCTGGGTGATGCTGGATACGGTGTCGTTGGGCTTCGAGTTGTGGCGGCAGTTCAACGCGTTCCCGCCGACAGTGCCGCGCGAAGCGATCAGCGACAAGAAAACCAAAGGCGCGCTGCTCGAAGACAAGAAAGAAGAAAAATAACTGGCACAGGTCATTCTCAATTCGCCATTCTCAATTCTCAGACAGAGGTGATGTCTGCCGACCAGATCGTCACTGTCAAAGAATTGAGAATGGTGAATTGAGAATGCCGTTAGCTCAGTAGGAGATTAAGGGAGTGAGTTTTCGTTTGGCAGGAATTATCAAAGTGACGTTGTGTGTTTGCGCGTTGGCCTCTCTGGCTTTCGCACAAGACAACACCGCACTTAACAAGTTACCACCACCGGCCCCGCTTTCACTTTCTGACGTATTGCAAATCGTCGAACAGAATCATCCGAAACTGATTGGCGCGAGCGTCGAGCGGCAAATCGCTTCGGCCAAGCGGTTGGAAAAGCAAGGCGCGTTCGATCCCGTAGTGAGTTTCGGTTCTGACTATTTGCAATACAACAGCACGACGACGCGCGGCAGAGCCGTCTCGACCAATGCCACGGGCGGTGGCGTAGAGTTTCTCACGCGCTCAGGCGTCAAAGTCGCTGTCGGTTCGCGCTTCAATTTGGGCCGCGTCAAATCGCCGCTTTCGGCAACGGGCGACAGCGGCGAATACTTCGTCGAATTCAAAGTGCCGCTGCTGCGCGGCTGGCGCATCAACGAAAAGACCGCCGCCGAACGCCAAGCCCTATTGGGCGAACCGCTCGCCGAAGCCGAATATGAAATCACGCGGCTCGACCTGTTACTGACCGCTGCGACAGCCTATTGGGACTGGGTCGCCGCCAAACAAAAACTTATCGTAGCCCGCGACATTCTCGAACTCGCGGACTTTCGCGCCCAAGCCGTCACCGACCGTGTCAAAGCCGGAGACTTGCCCGCGATAGATCAAGCCGAAGCCGAAGCCGAGGTTTTCAATCGGCGCGAAGCCTTCACCAAAGCCGAACGCGATTTGCAGAAGAGCGCGTTCAAACTCTCGCTTTATCTGTGGACGGCAGACGGGCGCAACGCATACAGCCCCGAACCCGAACAAGCGCCCGACACGTTCAACGCGCCAGTGCAATTCACCGACACGCAAGCCGTCGAAGGCGAAAAACTCGCGCTCGAACGCCGCCCCGAATTGCGCGCGCTCGGCCTCAATCGCCAGCTCACGCAAGTTGATCTAGACCTCGCGCGCAATCAGCGCCGCCCCGCCATCGAACTCAGTTTCAGTCCCGGACGCGACACCGGCTTCGGCGCGATTGGCAATACGTTTAAGGGCGGGATTGATTTCACGTTGCCGCTGCGCCAGCGCACCGTTGACGGACGCATCGGCGCGGCTTCGTTCAAACTCACCAAACTCGAACTCGATACGCGCAACGAACGACAAAAGATTTCAACACAAGTGTTCGACGCGGTGTCGGCGATCAATACGGCCTATGAACGCTATCGTTCCGCGCGGCAAGCCGTCGAACTCAACCAGCGCGTCGAAGCCGGTGAACGCGAAAAGTTTCGTTTAGGTGACAGTACGTTGTTTGTCGTGAACCAACGCGAACGCGCTACGGCGCAGGCGCGCATCAAGCTGATCGAAATTCAGGCTGAGTATGAGCAAGCCGTCGCGGCGTTTCGCAATGCGGCAGTGCAATACTGAAACACTATAACAAGGCTTCGTCGCAGGCGTGTGCGACTGAACAACGCGCGCAGCGACTGGCTTGTGTGTGATTGCGGCGCGCATCATCTGCCGCGAGTTGCGCACGCATACGTCGCAAAGTACTCAGCAGCCGCGCGCGCAATTGCGGCGCATTCTTCACGCGCAACGAACGATTGCGATAACGAATCAATCCATAAGGCGCGACTTCATTGAGCGCTTCTTCGACCAATAAAAAATAAGCCGCCAGTTGCAACACGTGTCCGTCGTGCGGTTGCCCCGAAGGCGGCGCGTTGCCTGATTTCACTTCGACCGGAATCAACGCTTCGGTTTCGGTTTGCAACAAATAATCGGGCTTGCCGCGCAAGCCGTAACGTGGCGCAGTCAACGGCGCGCGGGCGAGATGCGATACGTCTTCATAAACGATCTTGCCCGGCGGCAATCCGCCTGCGCGTTGATAGCCCTGCGCGTGCCACATCATCCACGCCGCCGCCAGCAACAACACCGCAATGATGGCGATGGGCAGCCATAGCATTTCTGTCATCGCGCACCTCCGTTGAATAGCCAATACAACGCGAGCAAGCCGAGCAACAACAACGCCGCGCCGAACAGCCGCCGCGCGCGGCCTTCCCAATGCGCCGCCTGCGCCGTCCATTCGCCGTGCTGTTCGTGAAAGGCCGTGCCTTCGGCCAACTGCGCCCTACGCGGCACGACGCCCGAACGTCGCAAGTGCCAGGCTTTGGCGCAATAAGCGTATTCGCCGACTTCAGAAGCAGTGATGATGGGCAGAGTTTTGGGCTTGTTCATATCTTGAAAGTGCTGAGTGCTGAGTGCTGAGTACTGAGTTTCAGGCAAAGTAATTTTCCCGCGTTGAGACTCAGCACTCAGCACTCAGCACTCAGCACTCATATCCGTTCGCGCAACGCGATGAGTTCGGCTTGCAGCCGTGGAATCAGCGGAAAGCTGGCGGTTTGCGATTGGGCTGAGACGGCGCGCGCGACGTGCCAGTGGCACAGGCCGAGCTTGGACGCAGTGCGCATAAATTGACGGCGCGCGTTGATTCGGTCACGGTTGCCTGCGCCTGACATCACCCAGCGCGTACGCCCAAAAAGCGACACCAGCATGTTCACCTGATCTTGCGTCAACAGTCCGCGTTGCACTTCAAACGCGAGCGCGTCGTTGAGGATGCGGCCTTCGCGGCGCACCAGATAATAGAACGCCATGAGAAACATCAGAAACAGCGGAATCTGCAACACCAGATAGCCGAAAAAGAAAGTTCCGCTGCTGAACGAAGCCAGCAAATTCCACACCGCGTGCAAAATCATTGCACCCAATAAACCGACCACAGGTGCGATCCAGCGAATGCCCGCCTGATGCGATTCGCGCGCGAAGCCGCATCCGATGCCCGTCATACAGGTAAACAGCACGTGCGAAAAAGGTGACAGCACGCCGCGCAAGATGAAAACGCTGAACAATCCGGCCCAGCCTTCTTCGTTAAAGCTGCGTCCGTAATAATCCACGTTTTCCATCGTGGCAAACCCCAATGCGACTACGCCTGCATAGACGATGCCATCCACGACGCTATCGAAATCCTTGCGAAAGAAAAACCAGATCAGCAGCACGCCCAGCCCTTTCGTAGCCTCTTCGATCAAGGGTGCAGAAAGGATGCCCGTCAATGCATCCGCCACATTCATACTCACCACATTCAACGCCGCCGCGCCAAATAACGTATTGACCACCCCCGACACTAAAATCGAAAACAGCGCACCCCAACCAAACGCAAACGTCAACGCGCCCCACGGCTCGGGGTCAAAACGATCAAGCCACAGAAACGCGCTCAGATAAATCATCGCGGGCACAAAGGCTACGACCGAAGCCAGCAACGTGGTGAACCAGCCCAAACTTGCCAGCGTGAGTACGAGCATCACGAAACCCAACCCCAAACCGCAACACGCAGCGAACGCCATGCCCAAAGAACGCGGCAACTTGCCCGCCTCGGCCTCTACGCCTACCTTTGGTTGATAAAGCCCTAGCGTACCCAGTCGGGACGGTACCGGTGACTGCGAAACCGGCGGCACCCGCATCGAAAGTCGTTGCTTCAGTGCATCCACATTCGTGTCGAAACCCGGCGGCGGCGAGTGTGGCGTGACCAGCGCTGAAACCATCAGCGCATCCGCATTCGTTTCGTAACTGACTGCCGCCACAGGCATATCAATTTCTACGGCCAGTTGCGGCCCGCCCTGACCCAGTTGCACCAGATCATCGTGGCGCAACTTTACCCGCTCAACCTGCTCGCCGTTGACGAAGGTGCCATTGGTGCTTTGCTGATCGAGCAAATAAAAACCGTCGTCTTCTACGCGCAAGACGGCGTGCCGCACCGAAACCAACAAGTCTTTCGTGAACGGCAAAGCGCTTTCACGGCTGCGACCGAGCAACAGCCATTGGCCCACCCACTCTGAGTTGAACTGGCATTGACGGCCTTCTTCCGCGCCGTTCAACACGATCAAACGCAATTGCATACGGATAATTTCCTCGTGCGCGCAGCTTACATGAGGATGAAAAGATTTGCACCGCCTGGGAGCGCCCGCTTCCCAGCGGGCTGTAAAAAAAAAGCGGCGCAGCCTTCCTTTATTCAGTATTCGTATTGCGTGAGCTGAAGAAGAAGGAGCGCTTCGCAGCTTTTTTTTACAGCCCGCTGGGAAGCGGGCGCTCCCAGGCGGTCAGCGAGCGACCAGTGAAACCTTCGCCTGGTTCAATCCTTGCAAAACTTCGTCACGATCAAAGATCAACGTCTTGTCTGCCGTTAAAGACATCGCCGTCACATTGCACGCCTTGAGCGTATCAACCGTTTGCACGCCGATAACGGGTACGTCAAAGCGCATGTCCTGATTCGGCTTGGCGACCTTTATAACCGTGAGCGAACGGTTGCGCACCAGTTCAGCCGCGCGGCGAATCGTAGCGTCGGTGCCTTCCATCGCTTCGAGTGCGACGACGGCCTGGTTCTTGACGACGATGGTTTGGCCGAGGTCGAGGCGCGCGAGTTCGTTGGCTACGTGCCAGCCGTATTCGAGGTCGGCGAGTTCGTGTTTGTTCGGCGCGCGTTTCGTGAGTACGCCCGCGCGCGCTAAGTGGTCTTGCAAAAACGTAGTCGAGTCAATCAGCGCAATGCCTTCGCTGGCGAGTTCATCGGCGATGGCTCCGATGAGCGAGTCGGTGTTGCGACGTGGCAGTCGCGCGAGCATCTTCGTCATCCGCCAATCGGGCAGCGCGTTGAGGCTGAATATCTGTACGTGCTTGACCTGTCCGGCCATGATGACGTGCGTGACCTGGTTACGCTGAAAGAATTTGATGAGCTTGCCGAGATGGCCGACGCTGATCCATTCGACGATAGCGGCTTGCTGTTCGATGGAAGGATCGGTTTCTTCTTTGATGGCGGCGACGGCGAGCGAAATGCCTTGCGCGCGTGCGCCTGCCAGCACGAGAAAAGGGAAACGTCCGTTGCCTGCGATGAGGCCATAGTGCGGAGTGCGGAGTGCGGAGTGCGGAATCATTGCTTAATGCCCCGTCTGATTGCGCGTCGGCAAGATGACGGCTTGGGGATCGTCTACAGCAAGCGTAGTGAAACGTCCGTAATGCATGAGGCCGCTGCCGAGTCCTTGCGTGAACGAAATCATCCCGACCTTTACGTCGTCGAAATAGAGGATGACGCAAATACCTGCGTCAGTCAGCGCGGGGCCGTGAAAGAAATGATGACCGGGCACTTCGGTCAGATTGAGTTGGGCGATCATCACTTCCCTGCCGAGAATGTGTTGCACGGTGCGTTCAATGACAGGTTCGATGAATGCGTTGACCTCTGCCGCAGCAGGCTTGCCCGACTGCACGAACGTCGCGTTGCCGCCGAAGTGATCGAAAAAGTATTGCCACACGCCGCCGAAATCATCGGCGTGTTGCAGCTTGTCTTTGAGCGTTTCGAGTCGTTGCCATTCCATAAGAACTCCCCGGCAACGGTGTATGGCAGGTTCCCAACCTGCCATACACCGTGCGGTACATACTTCGTTGCACGCGAAAGTGTATGGCAGGTGGGGAACCTGCCATACACTTTCATTTATTTATTTCGTTACGCCGCGTTGCGACGAGGCGATGAATTCAACCAGGTAATCAACTTCGGGTTTGCCTGCGAGTTCGGCTTTGATTTGTTCGAGGGCTTGCGCAGTGTTGAGTTTCGACGAAAGCAGCAAGTGATAAGCGCGCTGCAAGTCTCGAATCGTCTCGTTGCTAAAGCCCTTGCGCCGCAGCCCAATCGTATTCACGCCGTAACACGCGGCCTCAGCGCCATCCGTCCGCGCGTAAGGCAAACAGTCTTTGACGATTTTCGAGAAGCCTCCGACAAAAGCGTGGTTGGCGATACGGCAAAATTGATGGATGCCTACGAACGCGCCGATGAAAGCGTCGTCATAAACCGTCACGTGCCCCGCCGTCGAGGCCAGATTGGCGAAGATGTTACGCGAACCGATCTGGCAATCGTGCGCGATGTGCGTTTGCGCCATGAATAGATTGTCGTTGCCGATGCGCGTTACGCCGCCGCCTTGTGCCGTGCCGCGATTCATCGTGACGTATTCGCGTATCTCGTTGCGTTCGCCAATCACGAGCCGCGTCGGTTCGCCCGCATATTTCAAATCCTGCGGCGCTTGCCCCAACGAAGCGAAGGGAAAGATGCGTGTGCCTGCGCCGATTTCACAAGGCCCGGCGAGCGAGACGTGGCTGGCGATTTCTACGCTATCGTGAATGACAACGTCATCGCCGATGATCGCGTAAGGCCCAATGCGCAAGTTCGCGCCAAGCTGTGCGTTGTCGCTGATAATTGCGGTGGAATGAATCATAAGACAGTGGCAAGTTGGCAGTCGGCGAAACCAACCGACAACCGACAACCGACAACCGACAACCGACAACCGACAACCGACAACCGACAACCGACAACTATTGCTTCGGTCGGTCAGCCAGCGCGCACGAGAGCAGGGCTTCGGCGACGAGGGTTTCGCCGACGAAGGCTTTGCCGCTGATACGCGCAAATGACGGACGATGTTTGATGACGGTCACTTCTAAGCGCAACTGGTCGCCGGGCACGACCGGTTTGCGAAACCTGGTTTCATCAATGCCGGCGAAATAGACCAGCTTGTTTTCGCGGTCGGGCGTTTCGCGCAACAACAGATAAGCGCCGGCTTGCGCCATCGCTTCGATGATGAATACGCCGGGGAAAACCGGCATACCGGGAAAATGCCCTTGAAATACCGGATCGCTCATCGAGATATTTTTGATCGCTACGACGCGCACGCCGGGGTCGAGTTCGATGATGCGGTCAATCAGCAAAAGCGGATAACGATGCGGAAGAATTGATTGAATTTCGTTGATGTCCATT
>JAYSVR010000455.1:0-4123 GCA_043718445.1 Acidobacteriota bacterium
TTGCAAAATGATCTGCCAGCCGTTGTGGTAAGAGTTGCTGTAACACAGCGTCCACGTAGCCATAAACGACGGATATTCAAACACGGCGCTGAACGTGTCAGGCGCGTCGCCGCCTTTGTGTTTCATCACTGCGCCTTGCGCGACGGCAGAAACCGGCGGCTTGCCGTTGTTGCCAAACCACTGAATCACATCCATCAAGTGCGTGCCCTGATCGGTCATGTGTCCGCCGTTGTAATCAATGAAATTGCGCCAGTTCAAAAAGCGTTTGGCGTCGAGCGGATGTTTCTTGCGCGCGTTTTGTTGAAAACGCTCCCAGTCGAGCGGGCCAGTGAGCGAAGGGTTGAGCGACATCGGTTTGCGGCTCCAATACCACTGGGCGCGCGCGATGACGATTTCGCCGAGCAGCCCTTCGTCAATCAGTTTTTTCGCACCGCGCACGGCTTCGGAACTGCGGCGTTGCATTCCAACTTGTACGACCTGCTTAGTCGCGCGTACCGCTTTGACCATGCGCGCGCCTTCTTCGATAGAAAGCGAAAATGGCTTTTCGGTGTAAACGTCCTTGCCTGCTTTGACCGCGTCCATCAACACGGGCGCGTGCCAGTGATCGGGCGTAGCGTTCAACACGGCGACGATCTCTTTGTTGTCGAGAATCGGACGATAATCAACCGTGGCTTTGCTGCCTTCGCGGCACGCCTTGAGCGTACTCAACTGGCGCGGTTCATAAACATCCGACACGGCGATGAATTCGACATCATCTTGGTAAGTCAGAAAGCTTTTCATCACGCTGTTGCCGCGTCCGCCCGCACCGATGATGCCCATCTGAATGCGATTGTTCGCGCCGACGATGCGCGCGTAAGAGTTAGCCGTGAATAAACTCGTAGTAGCTCCTACTGCAATAGAGGCGGTTCCGGCTTGCGCCAAAAAGTTACGCCGATCAAGTCGTTGGGACATGGTTTTTCTCCTTGAATGAAATTGAATGTTGCGGTTCAGAGAAGTTGCGATGTGCGTGCAGCATAGTCCTCAACTGCGCGGAAAGGCAATGTCTGAAGCCTTATTTCGCAGGCATCTGCGACACGCACCACGCGATGAAGCCGATAAAAATCAGGCTCACAATGGTGATGACCAACATCACGCCAGAGGCTTCGCTTTTAGGGAGCGCGGCATGGTCGAGCAGGCCTTCAGGCATTTCGGTGGCGTTCGATTTGGCCGCAGCTTCACTGCTGCGCGGTTTCAGGCGCGCGATGGAGTTGAGGCGAGATTTTCGAATTTTGCGTTTCACAGCCATTTGATGCGTCGAAAGTAAAAGTAAAGCGCGAGCGCCAAGCCCAACATTGCCAGCAGCACGCCTACGTAACCATACCGCCAGCCGAGTTCAGGCATGAAGTTGAAGTTCATTCCGTATACGCCCGCGATCAACGTCACTGACATCAAGATCGTAGAAACCGAAGTCAGCCACCGCATTGTCACATTCATGCGATGCCCTGAGACCGACAGATAAGCGTCCACCGTCGAAGCCAGCAGATCGCGCAACGTGTCAATCATTTCGGCCACGCGGTTCAAGTTGTCATAAATGTCTTGCCAATAAATCAGCGTTTCGCGCGTGAAGATTGGCAGTTCGCGGCGCAACAGTTTGTTGAACACATCGCGCAACGGCCCCACCGCACGACGTAAAAAAAGCAGTTGTTTTTTCATGCGAAAGACTTCTTGCAGAGAGCCAGCTTGAAATTCGCCGAAAATACGATCTTCGATGTCGTCAATCCGATCAGAGAGCACATCCAGCAAAGTCATGTATTCGTCTACGATGTGATCAATCAGCAAATGGGCCAACAAACCCGTTTGGTTTTCATTATCCTCAACCCAGACGCGCCATAATTTCTCGGCTTCGGCAACCGCTTTGATCGGACGGCTATGGGCCGTGACCAGAAAGTTTTTGCCGAGAAACAAATTCAACTCGCGCAATTCGATTTCGCCGTCTTCGAGCAGTTCGGCTTCATACAGCACTATGAAATAACAGTTGGAATACTCTTCGATTTTCGGACGTTGATGCGCGAGGCGACAGTCTTCGATGGCAAGCGGGTGAAAGTTGAACTCTTTGGCTAACTCGGCGAAATCGTCGCCGGTCGGATCGTTCGCGTCTACCCAAACGATCTTGTGCGGTTCGCCGCACAAATCACTGATGAGTTCTGGGTCGCTCACCGTCGTGAGCTGTTTGGTTTGAGTGTCGAGTACGAGGGTTTTCAGCATCGGTTGTCGGTTATCGGTTGTCGGTTGTCGGTTGTCGGTTATAGCGGTTTGCAATTGCGTGTAACCTGCGGAGAGTAAGGCGGGTTAGTAACCGCCCTACTCTCCGCTCACGAGTAGGTCACACTCACCTGCAACTCGCTATAAGCGTTTTCAGTTACCGACAACCGACAACTGACTACCGACAACTATTCACTTAATGATTCCGCCGTTGCCCAGCACGTCATCCAGCGCGCGCAACCGGATGCGTTTGAGTTTGGTGACCAGTGCATCGGTTTGTTCGCGCGCTTCGATTGGCAGTTGCTGGCGCGTACCTTCGAGATTGCGTTGTTGCTTGAAAATAGATTGTTCGAGAATTTTGAGAATCTTGTTGCGTTCTTTCACCGGCAGATTCAGTTGGCGCGTATGGTCATCGCTATAAGTCATCAACGCGCCGTGCAATTCGAGGTCTTTCAAGGCTGCGTCGGAATTATCCGTCGCCTGCTTGAGAGCTTGTGCGAGCCGCGCTTCGGCGACACGAACGACGGCTTCGACGTGGCCTTTGGGATTGGCGTCTTTGCGGATGAGTTGCGATTCAATGTCCGTCAAACCGGCGGGCAACTTGGGCGCTTCAGGCGTTTGCGCCCACACTGCACAACACAAAACACCGAGTTGGAATACCGCCGTGAGGGACTTCATAGCTTCACCTGATTTTGCGCTTGCTGTTCGGCGACATCGCCCAAAATCGGCAGGCGGAACTTTATGCCCTGCCAGGTTTGTACGATTAAATAAATCCATGCACCGAAAAACGCGACCCATGCGCCGAAGCCCAACAAGCCCACCAGAAAGCCTGGCAGAAAGGTGAACTTCAAAATCGGGATGGCGATCTTCGTCAACACAACCCAGGAACCCGTCAGCAACAGCGACTGCCACGCATGAAAGCGAATCAGCCGGTCGCGGTTATACGGTTCGACCACCAACCCCAAAATCGGACCGAGAATCGGCAGCAGATAAAGCAGCGCGGAGATTTGATTCGTCGTCAGTCCGAGATTGAATCCGCTTTGTCCGCCCTGCCCATAAGACGGCGGTTGCGGCAACTGGCCGGTTTGATAGGGCTGCCCCGAAGGCTGCATGGAGGATGGCGGCGCAGGGTTTTGATAGCTCGCACTCACATTGCCAAACGGTACCGACGCAGGCGGCGGCGCGTAACTCTGCTGCTGCGGTGGCGGTTGACTCGGCGCGGCATAAGGCGTCGTAGGTTGCAACGACGCGCCGCACTTATTGCAAAACCGTTGCGCTTCATTCAGCGATGAACCGCATTGAGGGCAAAACTTTGTCATCTCTGTCATTCTCCAAAATCGTTTTCATCATCAAGCGGCTTGCGCCAGTTGCATCGGCTGCTGGCTCACGAGCGCGAGCATGGCGGCCAGTTCATCCTGGCCTAGCGCCAACCCGTCGAGCGAACCGCGCGCTTCCTGCACCGCGCGCACGGCATGCGCCAACATTTGCGGGTCGCGTTCTTCGTAAGTAGCACGCAAGTATTCCGCCGTTTCTTCAGCGTCTGCTGCCAGACGTTCTCGCAAGAGTTCAACCCACGTTCTCATCGCCATCAAACTCCGCATTCCGCACTCCGCATTCCGCATTCCGCATTCCGCATTCCGCACTTAGAAAGTTTGTCCGAACCGAATATGAAACGCGCCGCGCGGTTGCCGCAAGGTTGCCTGTCCGAATTGAAAACCGGGCGGGTCGAGCAGGAAGCCGTAATCTACGCCAATCGGGCCGAGTGGCGTATTGAAACGAATCCCCAAGCCCAACGTGCTGGTCATATTTTTCCAGTTCAGATCACTGACTTTATAAAACACATTGCCCAAATCATAAAACGGCACGAGGCGCATCCGCGAAG
>JAYSVR010000456.1:0-13229 GCA_043718445.1 Acidobacteriota bacterium
CGCTCACCGGCTTTCTGATCGAAGGCTGGCGCATCGCGGCGACGAACGATCCGTGGGGCGCTTGGTCGCCGTTCGGCTACTTGGTCGCGGTCGTTTCAAAAGCGGTTCTGCCATTGGCCTTGCTTGAACCTTTTCATTTAATCGCCTGGTGGTTGCACGCCGTGTTGGTGTTCGGTTTCATCGGCTGGGCTCCTTACACGAAGATGCTGCACGCGCTGACCGCGCCGCTGAACATTTATACAGCGCGGCTTGAACCAAGTGGCGCGTTGCTCAAGACAATTGATTTTGAAAAAGCCGAAACGCTCGGCGTCAAATCGCTCAACGGCTTCACCTGGAAAGACCTGCTGGATTTCGACGCTTGCACCGAATGCGGGCGCTGCACTTCAGTTTGCCCTGCGCACGCGGCAGGCAAGGCGCTTTCGCCGCGCGACATTATCCTCGACTTGCGCAGCTTAATGCGGAGTGACGACGAACAAGGTCTGGCGCATTCGGTGAACGCAACGCAGCCTGATTCGCTCTGGGCTTGTACGACTTGCGGCGCGTGCATGGAAGCCTGCCCCGTATTCATCGAACAGATGCCCAAGATCGTAGACCTGCGCCGTTTCCTCGTGATGGAAGAAGCCGTGTTTCCCGACACGATGCAGGACGCGATCACTTCGCTCGAATCGCGCGGGCATCCGTTCAAAGGCGCGCAAGCCGGACGCATGGATTGGGCGGATGGTTTGAACGTGACTACAATGGCGGATGCCGCGACCGAAGCGCGCGAGGCCGAAGTGCTGCTTTGGGTAGGCTGCGGCGGCGCGTTGCTTGAACGCAATCAAAAGGTCGTGCGGGCTACGGCGCAGTTGCTGGAAAAGGCGGGCGTCAAGTTCGCCGTCTTAGGCCGCGAAGAAAAATGCACGGGCGATCCCGCGCGACGCATCGGCAATGAATTCCTTTTTGAAATGCTGGCGAAAGAAAACGTAGAGATGCTGAATGGTTATCAAGTCAAAACCATCGTCACGTCGTGTCCGCACTGCTTCAACACGTTTCGCAATGAGTACCCGCATTTCGGCGGCAGTTACGAAGTCTTTCATCACAGCGAATACCTCGCGCGGCTGGTGAGCGAAGGCAAGCTGCAACCGACCGCCGTCAGCGACAAGACCGTGACCTATCACGATCCGTGTTATCTCGGACGCCACAACGGCGTATTCGATGCGCCACGCCAACTCGTACAAATTTCGTCGCGCAACGTCGTCGAAATGGAACGCAATCGTGAGCAGGGTTTCTGTTGCGGCGGCGGCGGCGGGATGAGTTTCGTGGACGAACCCAAAGACCAGCGCGTCAATCAGGTGCGCGCGCAAGAGGCCGTGGATACGGGTGCAGACATCGTCGCGGTCGGTTGCCCATTCTGCATGACGATGCTCGAAGACGGCGTCAAAGCGCGCAAAGGCAAACGCGATGTGCAAGTGATGGATGTTTCAGAATTGCTATGGCAATCTGTCAACAATCAATGATTATGCAGAAAGTTCTTGTTAGTGCTTGCTTGTTGGGTCAAAAAGTTCGTTACGATGGCTCAGATAAAGATCAACAGAATGCCTTGCTCAACGAACTGATTGTGCAAGATCGCGTCGTCACGATTTGCCCTGAAGTCGCAGGCGGGTTGGGCGTACCGCGTTTGGCGGCGGAAATTCAAAACGGCGCAGGCTACGATGTATTGAATGAGCAAGCGCGTGTCGTTGATTCATCGGGCAAAGACGTGACAGCGGAATTCGTGAACGGCGCGCAACAAGCATTGGCATTGGCGCAACAACACAACGTCCGCGCAGCTATTCTCAAAGCGCGCAGCCCTTCGTGCGGCAATGCGCAAATTTATGACGGCCGTTTTCGCAAGCGATTGATTGACGGCAGCGGCGTGACCGCAGCCTTGCTGGAACGGCACGGCATCAAGGTTTTTAACGAAGACGAAATCGCGGCGGCGCTTGATTACGCCGCGCAACTCAAAGACGAGGAATAACGCAATGGACTTACGATTGACTCCCGATGAAGAGCAGTTCCGCGACGAGCTACGCGCGTGGCTGGCGGCGAACGTGCCAAGCGACTGGAAAGCCGCAAAGGAAGAAGGCGCGCTTGAGCATTTTGAGGTGTTGCGCCAGTGGCAGCGGAAAGTTTATGACGCAGGCTGGGCGAGCGCGTCGTGGCCGAAGGAATACGGCGGACGCGGTGCGAGCATCATTCAGCAAGCCATCTTTCAGGAAGAATGGGCGCGTGCCGAAGCTCCGCCGCTGGTCAATGTGTTAGGGCTTTATTTGATTGGCCCGACGATCATCGCGGCGGGTACGCCCGAACAGAAGACGCGCTTCCTCTCTAAAATTCTTTCCGCCGAAGAAATCTGGTGTCAGGGTTTTTCGGAACCTAACTTTGGCAGTGATGTCGCGGGCTTGGGTACGAAAGCCGTGCTGGACGGCGATCATTTCGTCGTCAACGGACAGAAGATTTGGACGAGTTACGCACACGTCGCTGACTGGTGTTTGCTGCTCACGCGCACTGACTCAAGCGTCGCCAAACACAAAGGCATCACCGCCTTGCTCGTAGACATGAAATCGCCCGGCGTCGAAGTGCGTCCGCTCAAACAGATCACGGGCGATGCGAGTTTCAACGAAGTCTTTTTCGCCGATGTGCGCGTGCCGGTCGCTAATGTGTTGGGCGAAGTCAATCAAGGTTGGAAGACCGCGATCACTACGCTGATGAACGAACGCGCCAATCTGGGCGGCAGCACATATATCGGCTTCAAACGCAATCTTGATACGCTGATCGAACGGGTGCGCGCGACCAAACGTAACGGCAAGCCGACAAGTCAAGACCCGCTGGTGCGCCAAAAAATCGCGCAAGCCTATCTCGAACTTGAAGTCTTTCGGCTCAACAATACGCGGTCCTTAAGCAAGATCAGCAAGACCGGTCACCCCGGACCTGAAGGCTCAATCCTCAAAATTTTCTGGAGCGAATATAACCAGCGCTTCCAGCAAACGGCGATGGAAGCGTTAGGCCCGCACGCGCAATTGCACGGCTTCGACAACGGCGAATGGGCGTTTAACTATTTGCGTTCCCGCGCCAACACGATTGAAGCAGGCACGAGCGAGATACTGCGCAACATCGTGGCAGAGCGTGTTCTTGGTTTACCAAAGAGCTATTGAGCAGCGGGCGCGAATGACATGGGGACAGAACCTGAAATCACCGAATCTATCGCAACGACACATCACTGGACGGCTTCGGAATTGCGAAAAGCTGCGCCTGAAGTGCGTGATGCCGTGTTAAGCGAAGCGGCGGCATTGGCAGAAGCCGAGTACCGCAACGATCCCGAATTAACTGCCTTCGGCGAAGACGATCTGTTCTGCGAATCAACCACCGACTACTGACAACCGACAACCGATTTATGGACTTCGATCTCGATAAAGCACAACAACTCTTACAACAATCAACGCGCGATTTTTTTGTGCGCGAATGTCCGCCGGAAAAAGTTCGCGCGTTGATGGCGACCGATACGGCTTATGACGAAGCGCTCTGGCAAGGCATTGCCGATCAGGGCTGGACGGGGCTGCTCATTCCCGAAGAATTCGCGGGGCTGGGTTTAAGTACCGTCGAATTGGCCGTCGTCGCCGAAGAGATGGGACGCGCGTGTTTGCCGGCGCCGTTTTTGTCTACGGTGTGGGCAGCGACGTTGATTGATCGCGCGGGCAGCGATGGACAGCGCGCGCAATACCTTGAAAAAATCTCGCTCGGTGAAATCAAAGCCACCGTCGCGCAACTCGAAGAATCCGCCGACTGGCATCCGGCTTCGATTGAGTTGCGTGCCGAAAAAGACGGCGCAGCTTATCGGCTGAATGGACGCAAGGAATTCGTCACCGATGCAGCCATCGCTGATCTCATCGTTGTCGTAGCGCGCGATGACAACGGCCTCGTATTGTTGCCGATTGAAAAGGGCGCAAGCGGCGTGACAATCACGGCTACGCCGGGGATTGATGCGACGCGGAAGCTATACGCGATTGATTTTTCCAACGTCAGCGTACTGCAAACGGTGGCACTCGTTGGCGGATTGAAAGCCGAAGCCGCGCTCGAAGCCGCGACCGATGTCGCCGCCGTCACGCTGTGTGCCGAGTTGGCCGGCGGCATGCAATGGACGCTGGATGCGACGGTGGAATACGCCAAGACGCGGCTGCAATTCGGCAAGCCCATCGGCATCTATCAAGCCGTACAGCATCGTTGCGCCGATATGTTTTTATGGACGGAAAGCACGCGTTCGGCGACTTACAACGCGGCGTGGGCGCTCTCGGTTAACGACCCCTCGGCCAAGCTCGCCGTAGCCATGGCGAAGGCTTACGCCTCAGACGCCGGACGCGACACGGGCAACAACGGCATTCAAGTGCATGGCGGCATCGGCTTCACGTGGGAACACAACCTGCACCTTTATTACAAACGCGCCAAAGGCGGCGAGATCATGTTCGGCGACGCCAATCATCACCGAGAACGCATTGCGCAAATGGTGGTGGACGAAGACGAGGGATAGAAAATCCCACCTATGAAATCTTCCTCTGGCGCATATTTCATCGCGCTTGATCACATCAGAGCGGTGGCGGTGTTTTTCGTCTTTGCCTGGCATTTCGTGCATGTCATCGTGCCTTTTGAATATACGCCAGCCGTCTTTCCGTTCGCGCTGCTCGACGAAGGCCACACGGGAGTGGCGCTTTTCATGACCCTCAGCGGGTATCTCTTCGCCAAACTGCTTGAAGGCAAATCTATTAACTACGTCTCGTTCCTGCGCAATCGCGCCTTGCGATTGCTGCCTTTGCTGTGTGCCGTGGTGCTGGTCGTAGGCATCGAGAAATTCGTCAAAGGCGAAAGCGTATTTGCTTACGCCTATTCGGTGATGCGAGGCGCGGTGTTGCCTACGTTGCCCAACGGCGGCTGGTCAATCACGGTGGAGTGCCATTTCTATGTGATCTTGCCGTTGCTGTTGTGGCTGATGCGCAAGTCGAAGCTGTTGCCACTGGTCATCATCCTCGCGGCGTTGGCTTTGCGTACGTGGCTGTTTATGCGGCGCGGCGAGATTCAGATTTTCGCTTACTGGACGATTCTGGGCCGCATAGATCAATTCGTATTAGGCATGCTGCTGTGCCAGTTTCGCGCGTGGTTCGCGGGTCGGCATCTGCTAGCAGCGACAACCATTTTAGGCTTTGCGTTGTTTTATTGGTGGTTCGATCAGAGCGGCGGATTCTGGCAAAACCCTGTTTACCCCTCGCCCAGCAAGTGGTGGATCATTCAGCCGACGATAGAAGGCCTGGCTTACGCAATTGTCATCGCGTGGTATGAAACGTCGTTCAAGCCTCCGACGACGGGCGTATCGTGGTTTATCGGGCGCATCGGTGAATTCTCGTATTCCATCTATTTGCTGCACGATTTTTTTGTCGTACCGCTGGCGCTCTTTATTCATCGGCATGTGAGCGCGCTTAACAGTTTTTATTGGGCTTGCGGCTGGGCGTTGATCGCTTTTCTGCCTACGGTATTGGTGGGCTATCTCAGCTTTCGCTTTCTCGAAGCGCCGTTTCTCAAACTGAGGAAACGCTACACCGCCGCACCATGAAAAAAGAGAGCGGCAAAAAGCAGTCGCTCTCTTTCTCACTGATCATCAATCTCAATCTCTCAGCGCGTAGCAATGGTGCGCGGATTCATCCAACTGGCGACGTAATCAAACAGCGTCCAATTGCGCGGCGCGTAAGTTGAGCCGTCTATTTGCCACAGTTGATCGTCTTTTTGCCGAGGCGCTAAGGCCGTGGCAATACGCACGAAAGGTTCTGGCAACGTCGGATGCGGAGCGCCTACGCGAAAGAGGTGAAATTCGGAATGCAGGTAATGCAGGAACTTATCGGGCGCGTCGTGATAGGCCGCACGAGTACGCCGTGCAACCTGCTTGTCGCCCGCGTAATGCTCAGGGTTGCAGGAAAAGAAGAAATCCTGCTTGCCGGTTTCGATCACCAACGCGCGCGGAGCCGTCATCGAAAACAGTTCAGAAGAATCAATATATTCAAGGATGTCGGCGTAATGCCACAGCCAGCAACCGTGGCTGCCCTGATATTTCAGTACTGCGAAATCAGGCGAGAAGCCGGCGGCAATGGTTACGGTGACGCGCGGATCCATCGCGCCCAGATAAGCCGCCAACGCACCGCCCAACGAAAGGCCGACGATGGTGATGCGTGTGGGGTCTACGTCGGGGCGCGTCACGGCGTAATCAATCAGCCGTTGCAAGTCCCACAGTCGTTCGCCGTATTCTTCAAAATCGGTATAAAGCTCCGGGTTCGACAAGTCGGCACCGGCGGGTAACGCAGGCTTGATAGAGGCGCGCGACCGGTTGCCATTTTTGATATCGTCGCCATTCGCAAAGGCATCGTCGAAATATCCCAAGCTGGTTTCGTGAACGTGTCCGCCGCTGAAAATCAGGTCAGACATGGGGCGATGCGTTGTGTCTATGGACATCACCATATAACCCTGGCGCGCGAAGGCGTCGCCATACCAGAACAGCGAATTCGGATCGAAATTTTGCCACGCGCTGCCGCCGTGCCCGTTGATGGCGATGACCAGCGGACGGCGTCCCGTGCCGCGTGTCGCGCCGCTGATCGGCGTCGTGGGCTTGGCGATGAATCCGTGTGAGTCGCGCACGAGCGGTGTGCTGCCAAACTGATTTGGTATGGTGTGGCGCAAGCTGAATTCAGTCAGGCGATAATTTTGCGGATAGGCGCTGGGGTTATCGTCGCGTGACTCATTCGGCATACCCAAAATCGGCGGCAGGTTTTCGCGGATGATGCGCACGTCGGTTTTGAGCGGCGCGGGATTGCCCGCCATCATCAGTTGTTCCAACTGGCGGCGGGTACGCGCCTGCCACAATTCACGTTGCGTTGTCGTTTTGCTACTGAGGCCGTAAGTCAACACTTCAGCCCGCTGGCCGCGAAAGGTGTGGTTATAAACTTTGCCGTTGCCGTGTAATTCGGTCAGCGCCCCTTCGATAAATGGCCCGTTGACTCGTCCGGCAAAGGTCATATTCAAGTTGTAATAAACGTTCACATTGAACGCGCGAAACCGCAGGTTCGTGCCGTCCCACAGATCAACGGTGATGTCGTTTTCGAGGCCCTCGGCGCAGATGTTGTTTTGTCCGTAAAATTTCAGCCGTCCCGCAAAGCCGGTGGCTGTGCTTGCATCGCGATCCAACCGGACGCGCGCGCGAAACCCGGTTTCAGTGACGCCAATGTCGAAGACGAGCGGAGCATTTGCGGGTGTCAAATATTCATAATTCCAGCCTGTCACTTTCCATTTATAGGCGAACGGATCGGTCGGTTTGGCGTCGGTCTTGCCCGTGTGCGTATAGCGCGCGACGAATACGCCTTCGACGATTTTGCCGCGATACCATTGCCAGTAACCCGATCCGGTGCGGCAAAATTCGAGCGCGCGGGTTTTGTTGTCCCACGTGATGTAATCCAACCGTTCAAGCGTTTTGCCTTGTTCGTCAAGGCTGGTTCCGCGCCAAACACCATCAACGCGCTCAAAGCGAAAAATCATGCGAGTGCTTTGCGCGTTGAGATACCAACGACCGGCGGGAGTGCTTTTATCAGCCGGTTCAGCGTTGGGTGGTTGGGCGCTGCCGCTGACGCTTAACAACGCGAGCAACGCCCCCGAAAGGATTGCCAGACGCAACTGTGCTTGAGTTTTCATGTCCTAAAATTCCGTATTGGTTGACGCGCATCTGCGTTAGCCGCTTGAGAGGAGAGCGACAATTGCATCTATTCCGAAAAGCAAATCACGGGTCCAAAAGGCAAAGCACGGGATCCGTTGACCTGAGGATGCGCGTAAGGTCAGTGTTTTATCGGCATTTTCGGGGCTGCGCTGATAATGGGATGTCTAGTTAAGAAGGGCACCGAGCAAAAGATGTGATCTAGCTCTTACTTATTAAATACCTTGTTTGGCCTTTTCTGACAACTAAATTCTCCAGCGAAGGCTGGCAAAGTTACCAACGCACTGGCGGCAGCGTCTTGGCTGACAGCAACTCAACGCGCTTCGCAGTTTCGACAGTTTTCCCTTTTCGATCCCCAAAGGCGAGCGCGCTTTTTCAAATCTGAAACTATCAACAGGGAGAAACAACCGATGAAAAAAGTATTTCTAGCATGCGCAGTATTGTGCGTATTGTCTGTCGTGGCAGCGGCCCAAAGCGCCAGCTTCGCGGGTACGTGGGAGTTGGACAAATCGAAAAGCAAGATGAACGAGCGGATGGCGAGCATGCTCAAAAGCCAGACGTTGACCGTCACGCAAGACGACAAAGAGATCAAAGTTGATCGCAAAAATGAGATGGACGCGCCTGCGGGCGGCGGTCCCGGTGGTGGTGGTGGTGGCGGCGGTCGTGGCGGCGGAATGATGGGCGGCGCTCCGAACTCAACTTACAAACTCGATGGCAGTGAAGTCGTCACCGAAAACCCGCGCGGCAAAGCTACTTCAAAAGCCAAACTGAGCGGCGGCAAACTCGAAGTCAGTACCACCAGTGTTTTCAGCGGTCAAAATGGCGAAATGACCACGAAAGCGACCGAGTCATGGGAATTGGCTGATGGCGGCAAGACGCTCAAAGTCACGCAAGTCCGCGAAACGCAAAACGGCCCGATGGAAACCGTGATGGTTTACAACAAGAAATAACGCGCCTCTTACAGCGCAACCATTTTCAGCGGTCAGCTTTTACGGTAAAAAGCTGACCGCTAATTTTTTTCTATCGAGAGGAACCTTCAAATGAAAGCCTGGCAAGTGACCGAATGGTGCGAACCTGATGGCATGCACCTCAATGACATCGCGTTGCTCGAACCCAAAGCGGGTGAGGTGCGCATCAAGAATCATGCGGCAGCATTAAACTTTTTCGACATCCTGATGGTGCAGGGCAAATATCAAGTCCGTCCGCCGTTTCCTTTTACTCCCGGCTCAGAAGTCGCAGGCGTCATTGATGCCGTGGGCGAAGGTGTCACCGCATTCAACCTCGGCGACCGCGTACAGGCGATGGCTTCGTCAGGTGGCTATGCTGAATATTCGCTCGCGCCTGCCGCCAAAACCTTTCGCATTCCCAACCAACTCGGCTTTGCCGAAGCCGCCGCGATGCCGGTGATTTATCAGACTTCGTATCTCGCGTTGAACCAGCGCGGACAGTTGCAGGCGGGCGAAACGTTATTAGTTTTAGCGGCAGCCGGTGGCGTAGGAATGTCCGCCATGCAAATCGGCAAAGCCATGGGCGCGCGCGTCATCGCCGCCGTAGGCAGTGACGACAAGTTTGAATTTTGTCTGGCGAACGGCGCTTCGCACGCGGTGAATTACAACGAAGCTGATTGGACGGAGCAGGTCAAAGCTCTCACGAACGGACGCGGAGCCGATGTGGTTTACGACCCGGTAGGCGGTGACTATTTCGATCAGGCGACCAAGTGCATCGCCGTCGGCGGACGCTTGCTCGTGATTGGTTTCGCCGCCGGACGCATTCCTTCCATCGCGGCGAACCGCATTCTGTTCAAAAACATTTCGATTGTCGGCGCTTACTGGGGCGGGTACCTCGAACATCACCCAGGCTTTCTTGCCGAAGCCCAAGCCGCACTGCTGGCGATGTATGAAGCAGGCCAAATCAATCCGGTCGTTTCGCAATCATTCGCGTTGGCTGACGCGCCTGTGGCAATGCGTGCGTTGGCTGAACGCAAGGTGACAGGCAAAGCGGTGCTAACCATTGCGTGACATGTTTTTGCTTGCTACGAGAAAAGCTTATTGCTCAATCTTGAAATAGGGATTGTAGCTATAAGTCGTCACCCATTCTGCGTTGAGTTTGAAATGGCGCGCGATAACGCTGGCCGGATCGAAAAACCATTCGCCGCGCGGGCGTTCGCGTTCGCTGTCGTCATACCAAGCCCAGGGCGGACGCGCCTTGTTTTGAAAGCCCATCTTGCCGAGAAAGGCTGAACCCACTTGGCCGAAAGCCTGTTCGATTTGTCCGGCGTTTGGTGAAGATTTGGGGTCGAGGCTCACGCGCTGCACGATGCGCGTAGCGTAATCAGCCGCCTCACCAAACGTTTCGCCGAAAGTTTCGTTTGAGCCTTTTTGCGCGCGCAGCCAAAGCGTGTCGTAAATCGAGACCAGGTCGTAACCCGCCGTTGTCGCTTGCGCGTCGGGTTCGTCAGCCCGCCCCGTGTAGTTATAAACCAGTACACCTTTGACCTTTTGATTGAGTTGCACGGCGTCGCCGGTGTAGCGCCCGACGCCGTGTCCTTTGGGTTCGATAAACAAGCGCGGACGCATGCCGTCGAGTTCGATGGGATCGCCCACCGATGAACTCACGCCGGGCGCGTAATACTTAAGCCAGGCGTTGTGCGCCATCGCTTCGACGTATTGCACTTGTGCGCGACTTAAATTGTTATTGGGGTCGTTACCATTTTTTGCAGCTACGATCAGGCAGCCTTCGAGATCGTTTTCGTGCGAAAGGGCTACGTCATCGGCGCGACCGGTGGGGTCTTTGCCGATGCGCGGCAAGGTTTGGCGCAAGACACTGTCGAGCAGCGTTGAAGTGATTACGTCGCCTTTGTAATCGCGCGGGTGAAAGAAAGCGTAATGCACAAAATAATGCGTCGGCGTTTCGCTTACCGAGTAATAAACATAAGCGCGCAAGGCGAACTTGCGATTATTCAGATTGTTCCAGTTGTTATCGCCGCGCCAGTCGCCGTCGAAATCAAAGTTGGTGATGTAATCGGCGCGCGGGTTTTCGCCCAAGCCTTGATGAAGTTGCGGTGCAAATTGCGCGGCAATCTGGCGGTCGCGTTCGGCGCGCGTACCGACAGGCTTTTCAGATGCCACGTCTTTACGGACGGCTTCGCGTGGACGACGTACGCGGTCTTGCGCGTGGGCGTTCAACGCAAAGCATAAAATCAGCAGACAAAAGATTCGCATAAGGGGGTTGAAGTAGAGCAACCTTCCAGGTTGCTCAGGCTTTCTCTATGGGGTCGCATCCGAACTCATGAGCAACGTGGAAAGGTTGCTCATGCTTTCTCCATTGGGTCGCATCCGAACTCATGAACAACGTGGAAAGGTTGTTCTACTTTTTCAATGTAACGCAAGCCAACGGCTTTCGTCACGTTCTTGCTCGTGTTCCCGCCGGTTTTGCCCGCGCAGAAAATTCGGTATGATGCGCAGCCGTTACGACCTGACATTAAACACAGTGAGAGGAATCCGATGAGACGTTGTCCGAACTGCCGTCAGCCGGTGAACTGGGATGAAAGTGAGTTTAAGCCGTTCTGTTCTGAACGCTGCCAGATGACTGATCTGGGGCGCTGGGCGAACGAAGAATACCGCGTCCCGCTGGCTGAAACACCTGACGGATTAGTGACCGATTTTGAACGCGAGTCATTAGAGATTGGTGATTACGATGAAACTGTTAGCCTTCGTTATTAAGTTTGCGTTGCTCTGTTGCATGTTGTTGTTCGCCGCGTGTGGCGGTGGCGGCGAGAGCGCTCCGCGCGTCGTGACCGACGCGGGCCAAATGGGGGCGCAACAAACGCCTTCGACGGCGCTGATGCCAAAGGCCGCGACGACGGGTGAAAAAGCGATTGCGAACGTGCTTGATCTGCCTATCGCCAAGCACGCAGGCGGCGCGTTTAAGCTCACCGACTTGCGCGGCAAAGTCGTCGTCGTAGATTTTTGGGGCACGTTTTGTCCGCCCTGTCTCAAACAAGTGCCGCAACTGGTCGCACTCAATAAAAAGTATAAAGACCAAGGGCTGGAAATCGTCGGCTTGAGCATGGATGACAAACAAGCTGACCAAAAGCTCGTCAACGATTTCATCAAGAAGTTCAGTGTAAGTTACACCATCGCTTATCCAAGCCGTATCGTCACAGACGCTTTTCTGAAAGGCAGCGAAGACGACACCGGCTCGCCGCCGATTCCGCAGCTTTTTATTTTTGGCAAGGACGGCAAACTGCTCGATCATTTGGTGGGCGAACGGCCTGATAAAGGCATCAGTTATGTCGAACAGGTCGTCGCCCAACAACTCAAAATGTAACGTTTGTTTTTAGGAGTTTTACGCACTATGAGAAACCGCTTTCTTACCGTTTTAATGATGGCTTGTTTCGCGCTGCTGGTGACGGCGGCTCCACGTATGGGCACAGCGGATATTCCTGAATTGCCGCTGGCCGATGGTTCGGGCGATACGCCGGAATTAACCGTGAAAATGCTGTCGTCAAATGCCGCAGCTAAACAAATGGGCGAACTCAAACTATCAAGTCTACGCGGTAAAGTTACGTTGATTGATCTGTTCTGGTCGAAATGTTCGCATTGCGAAGAACACGCGCCACACCTGGCAGAGTGGTACGCCAAATACAAAAGCCGTGGGTTGAATATCGTTGGCTTAGCGACGGACAAGGAAGAAGACTCTGCCAGCGTGCGTTCGTTTATGACCAAAGCGAAAACCAATTATCCGGTAGGCTTCGTCAACAACATGGTGATTGCCTATTACGCTGACAGCCACGATCACGGCGTACCACAAATGGTGCTGTTCGGAACCGATGGCAAGATGGTGAAACGCACCATCGGCTGGACTGAAAAAGTAGGCAAAGAAATGATTCAGGCTATCGAAGAACAACTTGCCAAAGCTGGCGCAACCAGCGAAACGACTGCGCCGGTCAAACCGGGCAGCAAGGCGACTGCGAAACCCGCTACGCGCAAGACCAACGTTGCTTAAGAGGTGATTATGCGTTTAACCCAACGACGCTATTTATTGATTGGCTTGATGGTCTTATCCGCTATCAGCGGGCTGGCGAAATTCAAAGTCGGCAGCTTGCCGAAAGAGCGCGTCGCTACGCATGTGATTCGCACGAATGACGGGCGTACGCACACCTTGCAAGAGCTGCGCGGACAAGTCGTCGTGCTCGATTTTTTCACCGTCTGGTGCGATCACGTCCGCGAACACATGCCCGCCCTGACACGCTTTGACGACGAAGACCGCGAACGCGGCTTGCGTGTCATCGGTCTGATTGTGAACGATGCCGAAACGACGCAGGAACGCATCAATCAATTCATCAAAGACCAGAAAATCAACTTTCCCATCAGCCTCATCAACGACGACACCTTCAAACTTTTCGTAGATTCAAAAGACCTCGCAGTTCCGCAAACGCTGGTCTTCGCGCGCAACGGACGGCTGGCCGCAC
>JAYSVR010000457.1:0-13200 GCA_043718445.1 Acidobacteriota bacterium
TAAAGTCCACACAACGTCTCACAGGCTGAAGCCTGCGCCACGTCAGCGCCGCGCCGTCACGACTTCGCGCGCGGCGGCCCATTGGTTGATGTCTTGCCGTCCAATCGCCGCTGCCATCAGGTCTGGGAACAAATCCGGCGTACAGGCAAATGATGGAATGCCCAGCGTCGCATAAGCCGCCGCGACTTGATGGTCGAAACCCGGCGCTCCGTCATCACTCAACGCGAGCAGCGCGATCATCTGCACACCCGAAGCCACAAGCGTAGCCGCGCGTTTCAACATCTCTTTTTGATTGCCGCCTTCATAAAGGTCGCTGATGAGAATCAGGATCGTTTCTTGCGGCGCGCGCACGAGGCTCTGGCAATAGCCGAGCGCGCGATTAATGTCAGTCCCGCCGCCGAGTTGTGTGCCGAACAGCAAATCAACTGGATCGTCCAACTCTTCAGTCAAATCAACCACCGCCGTATCGAACACCACCATTCGCGTGCTGACCGCAGGCAGCGATGCCAGCACCGCGCCGAAGATGCCTGAATACACCACGGACGTAGCCATCGAGCCGGATTGATCTACGCACAGGATGATTTCGCGCAGCGCCGCACGTTTGCGCCCGAAGCCGATGCGTGTCGCGGGAATCACCGTTTTGTATTCAGGCTGATAGTGTTTCAGGTTCGCGCGAATCGTGCGCGGCCAGTCAATTTCGTTGTGGCGCGGACGGCGATTGCGTTGCGCGCGATTGAGGCTGCCCATCACGGCTTGGCGCATTGGGCTTGCGAGCTTGCGCAACAACTCGTCTACGACGCGGCGTACTACCAGACGCGCGGTCTCTTTGGTTTTGGCGGGCATCACGCGGCTTAAGCTCACCAAGTTGGCGACGAGGTGTACGTCAGGCTCGATGGCTTCGAGCATTTCGGGCTCGAGCAACATCTGTTGCAGGTTCAATCGTTCGAGCGCGTCTTGTTGCATAACGCGGACGACGGAAGCGGGAAAGTACGTGCGAATGTCGCCGAGCCAACGGGCTACGTTAGGCGCTGAACTGCCGAGTCCGCCGCGTTTCGATTTGCCGTCACTGTTGCCTTGATTGCCATAGAGCGCCTCAAGCGCGCGGTCCATCGCCAGGTCAGCGCCGCCGAAAGACAAGCCCATGCATTCGTCGGCTTCTTGTCCAAGCATCAAGCGCCAGCGACGGGCGCGTTCAGTTTCTGTTGTCATCATTACGACAGCCTCCAAATTACGACAGCCTCCAACACTTTCAGAAAAATCGCGGAATACGCTGAAAATCGCGGAAAGGCGCGGAAGGATTTACGGATAGGAAGAAGCTCTTTCCCCCTTAATCTTTTCCGCCTCTTTTCGCGCTTTTCAGCGTATTCCGCGCTTTGGTTTTTGACTCAGGCTGCGCGCCATTCGAGTCCTAGCAAACGCGCGACCAGCGGCAACACCGCTTCAGCACGCGCCGCGTCAAAATCCGCCGTCACCGTTTGCGTCTTTGCCATCACACGCACCGCATCGTGTTGGGGGCGTTTGGCGCGTTCGCCCAACTGGCGTAGTTCGGGCGCAGTGAAATTTGCAAACGTACGCCGCATCAGCGGCAACATCGCGGTGAAACTATCGGTCGTTAAGTTCGTCACCCATTCGTCCAGCACTTGCCACAACGCGTCGTCGTGAATCAGCAACTGTCCGCTGCCTTGCAGGAAGCCTTCGACCCAGGCGGCGGCTTGCGCGGGTTCGTTGGCGGTCGAGAGCGCGAGGCTCAAGCGGCGCGCAGTTTCATTCGCCGTGAACCGTTGGGCGTCGAGCAACAGGCGGCAGCTATGTCCGGCGAGCAAGCCGTGCAATCCGTTTTGATCGGCGAGTTGCGCGAGCATCGCCGTCCATTGGGTTTGCCATTCGTCGCGTTGCAAAAGCTGAATTGCGCTGTGCGTATGTCGCAACCGTTGCAGCATCTCTGTCGCCGCTTCGTCGTTGAGTGAAGCGCAAGCCGATGGCAAGCCGACACAAACGCGCGCAATGAAACCGTTGATGACTGAGCCGACTAACGCCGTGTCGGTTTGGCGTACGTTGCCATAACGCATCACTTCAGCCAGCGGCGGCAGCGCCTCCATCAGTTGGGCGACATCGCTGGCGAGCGCGGCCTCGGCTTGCAAGCGCGTCATCACGTGATTGACCGCATCGGGCAAGGCCGCGAGCAGCGCGTGTTGCAACAGCCCGGTCAGCGCGGCGAGTTCATTTGCCTTGTCAGCTTCGGCGCGCGCGAAACTGGTCGTCGCCTCAGCAATCGTATTGCCCCACACGCCCGCTTCGATCAGGTTGACGACGAATTCAGGCTGCCAGCGCAAGCGCCAGAGTTCGTGAAACGTACCCTTGCCGCCCGCGTGTTGCGTCTTGTGTTGTGTTTGGCCCCACGCGATGCCCAGCAGGTTGAGGCGATGCAGCAGGCAACTGCGTTCAAGATCGTTGGGCTTGCGCAAGTCGAGGTCGAGCGTTTTCTCTGCGGCTTCGGCAGGCATCCGCAAGCGTTTCTGTTCGCGTTGCAAGTCTTGCTGCAACGGAGCGAGCGGCGTGGCTTCGGGTACGCGACCGAGCGTTTCACTGACGATGAGCTTGTCGTGAATCAGCCGCAGCGGCAGTTCGTCGCCGAACGAAAAGATCGCACGCACGGCTTCATTCATTTCGGGCAAGCCAGGCAGCGGACGTTCGCGCACGGCGGCGAGGGCTTCGGCTAATCGTACGGCTTCGATGATGTGAGCCGAAGATACGTCAAGCCCTTCATCGCGTAAGAGGCGGGCAACAAGCGTGAGCCAGCGAATGACGACGCGGTCGCGCGTCGTCCAGAGGTGGTGATACCAACCGGGCGATTCGATGCCCGCGCCGTAACCACTCGCGTAACTCAAGCGGCCATATGTCCACGGTGTCCACGTGGCGGCGACTTTCACTTTCGGCAAGCCCTTCAACAACGCTGCATCGTCTTTCGCGGTTTGTTGAATGACCTCGCTCGTCAACGCCGGAGCGTGCCACGCGCCGCATACCACGGCGATGCGTTCGTAGCCATCACGTTCAGCTTGTCGAATCGTTTGCCGCATCCATGCTTCGCGCAACGCCTCACGGTCATAAGCATGTTCAGCTTGTTCAGCAGCAGGAATCTCAACGACTTCATTCGCCAGCGCCTCTTGACTCGCTTGCTCACGCAACTCAGCCATCGCTTCGCCAATCGCCGCGAATAAATCCGCGCCGTCGTGGCGATGTTCGATCATGTGTTCCCACCAGCGTTCGCCGTCTTCATAACCTGCGGCAGAGGCGAGCGCACTGATCGGGTCTTTGCGAATTTCAGATTTGAAATTTGTGGATGGCAAAGCCAACGCCATCTGATGCGCTTGCGGCAAATCCATAAAGCGAGTCGGCAGCTTATGCGTCAGGCCGTAACGCAAGGCTTGATACTCAGGGGAGAAAACCGCAAACGGATAAAACGCAGCTTGTTGCGGTTGCTCGGTGTGATAAAGCAACAGGGCTACGGGCGGTTCCATTTCTTCGTGCGGCAGCAACGGCAATACGTCGTTGGCGTCGGGCGGGCCTTCGACTAATACGCAATCGGGCTGCAAGGCTTGCAGTGCGCTCAACAGGCTGCGCGAAGAACCGGGGCCGTGATGTCTGATGCCGTAAATCTGAATGCTCATAAGGTGAATTCTTTTTTTAGAGTACGGAACAGACGGAAATAACTGAACAAACGGAAAAGAGCTTTCTGGTTGGATGTTTATGCTTTTCGTTTTTCCGGTTCTATTGATGGCTCTTTCCGTCCGCTTTCCTTTCGGTTGTTCAGTTCTTTCCGTCGGTTCCGCACTCTCTCTCTTTCTGACTCGACTAGCGAAAGCCTTTGATGTTGGGCACACGCACTTGTTCAAGCAACGGGTAATGTCCGAAGTTGAATAACATCCCCAGTTGAAAGGTGGTCGCTTTGCAGTAGTTCAAAACTTGCGCTCGGTGTTCGTGAGTGAGATTGGAGACGGCTTTGATCTCTATGATGATTTTTCCGAAGCAAACAAAGTCTGGTTTGTAGGTCTGCTTCAATGGCTGCCCTTCATAAGCTAGCGTCAGTGTTGGTTGTGCGACGTAAAGAATTCCGCGTTTCTTAAACTCCATGTCCAAACACTCTTGATAAACCGCTTCAAGAAAGCCATTGCCGAGTACGCTGTAAACGTGCATCGCCGCCCCTTTAATCAGGTAACTCTCATCTTCATAGATCAGTTTTTCGCGCCCGGTCTTCTCTCCTTCCTGCTCGCGGGTAATTTTCTCGTTCATTGCGTTTATTCCTTTCTTTCTGTTCTGTAATCCTTCCGTTTGTTCCGTTATTTCCGTCTGTTCCGTAATCTCAAAAAATGTCTCGAAGCTACGAAACTTCACGGCAAGCGCGATACAAATCTTTCCATCCGTCGCGCTCTTTGACGACGGTTTCTAAATACTCAAGCCAGACAACGCGGTCTTGCACGGGGTCTTTGATGACTGCGCCGACCATGCCTGAAGCCATGTCTGCCGCGCGCATGACGCCGTCGCCGAAATGCGCCGCGAGGGCGAGGCCGCTATTGACGACTGAGATTGCCTCCGCCGTGCTTAACGTACCGCTCGGTGATTTCAATTTGGTTTTGCCGTCTTCGGTTTTGCCTTCGCGCAGTTCACGAAAGACCGTGACGATGCGGCGAATCTCGGCGAGCGCGGGCGGTTCGGCGGGCAGTTCGAGTGCGCGGCCCAAAGCGTTGACGCGGCGTTCGACGATTTCGACTTCTTCGTCGGCGGTTTCGGGTACGGGCAGAATCACCGTGTTGAAGCGGCGTTTGAGCGCGCTCGACAATTCGTTGACGCCCTTGTCGCGGTTGTTGGCGGTGGCGATTACGTTGAAGCCCTTGATCGCTTGCACCTCGGCGTTCCAGCCGTTTTCAGTAGGCAGTTCGGATATCGGCAACATCTTCTCAGACAGAATCGTGATGAGCGTATCTTGCACGTCCGCCGGAATGCGTGTGAGTTCTTCGATGCGGGCGAGTTTGCCTTCTGCCATCGCGCGCATGATCGGACTTGCCACTAAGGCTTCGCGCGAAGGCCCTTTCGCCAGCAGGCTCGCGTAATTCCAACCGTAACGCATCGCCTCTTCACTTGTGCCCGCCGTGCCTTGTACGACCATTGTCGAATCGCCCGAAATCGCAGCGGCCAGATGTTCGCTCAACCATGACTTGGCCGTGCCGGGTACGCCCAAAAGCAACAGCGCGCGGTCGGTCGTCAACGTAGCGATGGCGATCTCTACCAATCGTCGCTGGCCGATGTATTTCGGCGTGACTTCAAAACCGTTGGCGAGTTTGCCGCCGAGAACGTAAGTGGCTACGGCCCACGGCGAGAGCCGCCATTGCGCCGGACGCGCGCGGTCATCTTGCTTGCCGAGTTCTTCGAGTTCTTCGGCATATTGCTGCTCGGCATGCGCGCGCAAGACGGCAGCGGTTGAGTCGGTTTTAACTGCGTTGGTTTTTTTCATGAGGCGATCTCCTTCAACATTTCGTAGCGGAATTGCAGAACGTCTAACAGGGTTTGTAACGCGGGCGAGCCGTTGTGTCCGGCTTGAATTTGGGTATCGAGCGCAGTTGCGGCAAACGGATAAACGGTAGGCGCGAGGCTTTGTGCCAGTTCGATAAACTCATCGCGCCACCAATGTTCTTCTTGCATGGGTTTTTGGTTGAAGCGTTGAGCCAGCGACTCAATCAGTTTGCGGCTGAACGGCTCACTCCACTTCGTAGCGATACGCGGCAACATCCAACCGAGCGGGTCTTCCCGATCAAAGAGTTTCTTTTCATTGAATGCTTGCAAGCCAAACGCTTCGCACTCGCTCGGCTGGAGTGCTTCAAACAGCAAGCGCCAGTCAGCCTGATAAGCGCGCGTATCTGACGCAGACAATAAAGCGGTTATCCATTCAACGGTGGGGTAACGCAGGCAAGCCTGTTGCCAACCCTGCAAGAGGGTTGCTTTCCAGTTGGCACTCACAGCGATTAACTCGATTGGCGTCGCAGACAAATGCTCTTGCCAAAAACGCGGCGGCACGACGGCCAGAATCCTTTCAACCCACGAGGCGCGTAGCTCGGCAGTTATTTGTTTGGCATTTTTTTCAAAGCCGTCGCGTTGCATCGCCTTGTCGCATTCAGCGAGCGGATTCACTTCGAGTTGATTTTTGCCGACCAACTTGCGTTGGAATGTCAGCAACGTTCGCGCCCGTTCGAGCATGCGTTGTGCGAAGGCCGATTCAGACAACCGCGCCAACAGGTCGGTGGCTTGTGTGCGAACTTCTTTGCGTTTGTCGTCGAGCGCGCTTTCGAGGAACGGTTCATCGGCAAGCGTTAGGTTCGTGATGAATACGCCGATGAAGTCTGCGCGTTCTTGCGGTGGTTCCTGCGTCCAGTTTGCTAGCAGCAACTCGCGCGCTTGCGTGGCGTCGCGTTGGCGCAAACGTTTGAGAAACGCGACTCGCTGTTCGCGCGTACCCTCGTGCCAGATGGTTTCGTCTTCGGTGTCGCCCGTGACCCACTGTCCGGCTGGGTATTGCGCGGCCAGCCAGCGTCCGCGCGCGCCAAGCGCAGGCAATAACGATTCGCGCCATTCGTTTTTATCAGCGCCGAGTTGCAACAGTTTGGGCAAGACGGCGGCAGGCAAGCGTAAGCCGCGTTGTGCGACAGCGTTGAGCCATTCGGGCAGCAGTGATTGATAGCGCGCGTCTTTGAGCATCATTCGCAAACGCAACGCCGCGCGTTCGTTGATGACCGGCGCATCATTCAATTCGCAAGCGGCGTTGGCAGTTGGCGCGGCGACGGGCAAGCGTCCGATGCGTTGATAAAGCGCGACTGCACCCGCCGCTTTCAGCAAAGCCGTCTCGCGTTCGTCAGCGTTGAGTTGCACGAGCAAACGGCTCAACGCATCGCCTTCATCGGCAAACGCCAACGGATGCCGTTCGGTGCCGAGCAGCGCGATTTTCAGCTGGTTGTCATTGGGTCGTCATAAATCTTTGGAGTGCTGCGGCTCGACGCAGCTTTGTTACGCCGCTTGAGCGTGCGCACCATTGAGAGTCGCGGACGGTTCGCGGTTCCGGCAATGCGCGCAACGCCGAGTGGAGTAACAAAGCTGCGTCGAGCCGCAGCACTCCACAGGCTTCGCCGTTTTGATCAGCCGGGTTCTTCTTCGGTCAGTTGCAGCAACTGGTTTTCGGCCTGTATGCACAGCGGCCACAGCGCGTCGCCGTCCCATTCGCCGAACAGCGACACGGGATACCCGCCGCTCAACGCGAGCAGTTCCCACCCGGCGGCGAAGCGCGGATGCAGTGCGACGGCGCGGTTTTCGCTATCGGCGACGAGCCAGCCCGATTCGGTTGGTTGCGGCGTTACGCGACGCAACGCGAAGGGAAAGCGTTCGAGCCAGGGTTGTTGTGCAATGGCTTTCGCATACGCTTCAGTCGCCGCCGTCAACGTAACGAAGCCGGGCAATGGCGGAGGCGGCGCATTCACAGACTCGCTGCGTTGTTTGATGAGCGCGCGTTGTTGATAGCCGCTGGGATAGAAAACCAATTCGCCATCGAAGCATTGTCCGGGCACGAGCGAAACGTCGAGCGGTTGCGTGCTGTGCGCGAAATGCAAAACCAGCGCGGGCTGATTCGTCTGCCAGCCCCACAGCCACGAACGCTGCACACGCAAGCGGTCTTCGGTTTCGACGCGGCGCGCAACGACCAGCCACAGATCGTGCGTCGCGTTTTGCGCGAGCAATTCGTCTTGATTGATCGTCCAGCCGATCAGTTGCCGCAAGTCGCTTTGCGTAACAGTCGGCAGCGTATCAATCCGTTGATAAGCGTCGAGCGCGAGTTGCAATGCGCCGAGGCGCGCGAGCATGCGCGACTGCCAATCTGCACCGGTGGCGGGAATCACCGCGAGTTCACGCACGAGGCGCGCGAGGCCCGCGGCCTGTGCGTCTACGAGCCGCGCGGCGGGGCGTTCCCAAAATGAATACGGTTGTGTTTGAGCGTGGGCGAGTCCGCTGCGAATGAGGTCGCTCAGCCAAAGCTGCAAGTCAGCCAAACCGGCGGCGACTTTCTTTTCACGGGCTTCGGCGCGCTTGGCTTGAGCCGCTTCGTCAATTGGCTTCTCAGCAGCGGCTTCGACTTTGGCGGCTTTATGTTCGCTGCGTTGGGCGCGGTGGGCGAGCCATTCGTTGACCCAGTCGGGCGAATCCTTTTCTTTGAATTGATCGGCTTGCGTCGCCAGCAAGAGCAACAAGGCGAGTCCGTGCTTGCAGGGAAACTTGCGCGAAGGGCAGGAACATTTGAACGCAGGTTCTGTCAATTCGATTTGCGTTTGATAAGGGTCTTTGCCGCTACCCTGACACAGTCCCCACGCGGCTTGTTCGCTCGCGCCAAGGGTTTGCCACTTGCGCGCGTTGGCGAGCGACTGACCGGCTTTGGCCGAAGCCGCGTCAGGTGCGAGATTCAAGACTTGTTCCGTCGTCCAGTTCATAAGTTGCAATTCTTGATTGTGCGCGATGGTACGAGGATGCCGAAGCGCGCGCAGTTTATGCACGAAGTCTTTGCTTGCCAACTTTTTTCTGTCCAGATTTTTCCGGGGCGAACGGGTGGCAATGAACGGTTCGCCGCAAAACCTTGTGCAAAAGAAAAAAGGCGAAGCACAAACGATGGTTCGTGCTTCGCCTGAGCGAAACGAAATTGGGGAGCAAATCAGAACATCATTAGAACGTGAGTCGCAACGACATTTGAATCAAACGCGGATCGCGCGCGCCGGTCACTCGACCGAAGTTCGTATTCACTTGCGCGCCTGCGGCATCGAAGCGGGCCGTGGTGTCTACGCCTGACCATTGCGTGTGGTTGAAGGCGTTATACATTTCAAAACGATATTGGAAGTAACGTTTGCCTTCGCCCAACGGAATGTTTTTGAACAGTGAGATGTCCCACGAGTGCGTGCCGGGCAAACGCAATACGTCTTTCGGCGCGTTGCCGAAATTGCCGCGTGCCGGACGCGCAAACGCCGTCGGGTCGAACCATTGCACGGGGCCAAGTTGGCCGTTCGGCAAGGTCGAGGGGACTTGTTTGCTTTCGGGCAAACGTGCGTCACGCAACCAGACGATGCGTGGGCCGTCGCCGCCGCCGGTGATGTCAGCGTTGTCTACCGTAGAAAATCCGATGCCCGTTGGCGTACCGCTACCAAACGCCGTGATGCCTGAAATTTGCCAGTTATCAAAGACCGCTTTGGTCACAGGGTTGTCCCAATAGCGGCTCAACTTCGGAATGTCGTAGGTGTAGTTAATCACCATCACGTGCGTTTGATCGAAACCGGCTTTGCCGTAATTCCAGATGCGACGCGGACGATATAACGCGATGCCGTCGCGGTCGCCGTCGGTGAAATCCATCGTCTTGGAAAACGTATAAGCCAAGCCGAATTGCAACCCGCGCGTGAAGCGGCGATTGGCCGCGACCTGCAACGCGTTGTAATTCGACGTGCCGGCGTTTTCGTAATAGGTGATGTTGCCCCAGCCCGGAAAGGGCCGTAGGAAATCGTCAATCAACGGCGAGCCAGCTACGGTGGGGTTGGCGTTTTGCGGATTCACATCCAGAAAACGCGCGCCGTAAGGAATCGTGTTGAGGTTGCGCGCTTGTTGCTGATGGCGGCTTTGCGCACCGACGTAAGAAATATCCACGACCGTGCCGAAGCCGATGTCACGTTGCACGCCCAGCGAGAAGTTATAGGTCACAGGCGTTTGGCTGTCTTTCTCAAAGCCCGCGACGTTGCTGGGGAAAAGCACGCCGCTCGAATTCAGCAGCGTATCCATGTTGCCGTAAAAGATACGCGGGTTTTCAGCGATGGGCGGATTGCGCGATACGTCAGACCACACGACGTTGGCGCTCACGCGCGTTTGATTGAACGTGCCGAAGCTGCCGCGAATCGCCGTCTTGCCGTCGCCTTTCAAATCCCACGAGAAACCCAAACGCGGTTGAATCGCCAGGGGCTGTTGATCGCGGAAGCCGCGCGGATAGCTTTCGTCTGTGCCGACGACCATGCCGTTGTTGCTGTTGCCCGTGCCGGGAATGAACGCGCCGATCAACGGAGCCGGTAACAGCGAACCATTGATCGGATTACGCGCGCGACGATTGGCGGCGGCGCACGACGTACCTGATGGAACCGCGACTGTGCAGCCCGGTTGATAAAACGTAGGCGCTTTGCTGCGGTCATAACGCTCGAGCGAAAAGGCCGCCGACTTGCCGGTGCTTTGATACCACTGATTATACCAACTGAAACGCACGCCGCCTTCGAGGCTGAAGTTGCGGCGTACCTTCCACGAATCCTGCACGAAAAATTCGACGATGCTTTGACGGCCTTCGCCGCTCGGGCGCGCGGATGATTCGGTGTAACTCTGGAAGTTGCCTAACAACGCGTTCGAGTAGGCGTAGTTGGAGTCGAAAGGATTATTCACGTCGCGCCCAAACGCGAAGTTGCCCGCAAAAGTTGCGGTCGCGCCTTCGTAATTGCGCACGCGCTCGGCATATAAGCCGGTTTTGAAAATGTGCCGACCGCGCGTGTAACTTAGGTTGTCGGTGAACGAAATGAACGTGTCAGCGCCGCGCAAGGGCGTGCGTCCGTCATAACTGATAGCCGCCGCACCGGTGACGCCGCCGAACGAAGCCTGCGGAATGAAGTTCAAGGGATTGATGCCGGGGAAGAACTGCCCCTGCGTGAAACCGTAAGTGGATTTTTGCAGCTTGCCGAGTTCGGTGTCGTTGAGCGGCGGGCCTTTTTCGACGCCGTGGCGCACGCCAATCGAGGCTTCGTTGACGAGGCTGGGCGAGATGATACGCGTCCAGTTGCCAGTGATGCCGTTGTCTGTGTAAGTGTAATGCAAGCCCGCCAAGCCCCAGTTCGCCGTGCCGGCTGGAACCGCGATGCCCTGATTGTCGGCATACCACATCGAACCGCGCACGTAGAAATTGTCTTTCTCAGACATTTTGTAATCGGTGCGGAACAGATGCTGCCACTTGGGTACGTTAAGGCTTTCCTGAAAGGTGTAATTGTAATTGCCGCGCGTAATCGTGCGATCCAACGCATTCGGATTGGGGAAGACTTTCAGCAAGGCTTGCCCGTTTTTGTTGATGCGATTGGCGGGAATGACGTTGTTGGTGAAGTTCTGTCCGGTTACCGGGTCGCGGATCAAAATCGCTGCGTTGTTTACGTCTACGGTTTTTGAAAAATCGCCGTTGCGCTCGAGTTCAGTCGGCATGGTGACAGTGCGCAAGGCTTGCGGATTGAGCGTGCCCGAATTTTCCCACGAATAAAAGAAAAACAGTTTGTCTTTGATCTTGTTGTTATTGCCGAGCTTTGGCAGCCACACCGGCCCGCCAATCGTTGCGCCCAGCGTATTGAAGCGATAGCGCGGTTTCGGCACGTTGTTCAAATTGTTAAAGAAATTCTTCGCGTTGAACTGTTCGTGCCGCTTGTAATAGTAAGCCGAGCCGCGATATTCGCTCGTGCCCGATTTGGTGATGATGTTGATGCTCGCGTTGGAATTGCTCGCATACTCAGCCTGAAAGCCGTTGAGCAAAACTTTGACTTCGCCGATGGCGTCGAAATTGATCGTGCTGCTAAAGGTCGAAGGGCTGCCCAGGTCGTTGCCGCGCACGCCGTCCACATTCATCGTGGCCGAAGTGTTGCGCCCGCCTTGAATGTTCGGAATGCCGCTGCCGAAACTATTGCCCGCCGACTGGCTTTGGGCTTGCAACGAGACGCCCGGCAACACGCGCAAGAGCGCTGTCACGTCGCGTCCGATGATCGAAACCTGTTCAAGCTGTTTTGAAGTGATAAGCGCCGAGTGTTCGGTGCTTTCGGTTTGCACCGGCGTACCCTCTGCCGTGGTCGTGACGGTTTCGGCAACGTTGCCGACTTTCAGCGTGAGTTGACCCACTGAGAGCGCCTCAGCGGTGGTGAGTATGTTGCCCTGTCTTTGTAAAGCCGTGAAACCTTTTTGTTCGACCTTGACGGAATACGCTCCCGGCTGAATAGCAGGGAAAAGAAACGTGCCGTCACTATTGGTCGTGGTCGTGCGGCTGTCATTCGTGCGGTCGTTGGTGAGCGTAACGGTTGCGCCTGTGATGGCGCCGCCCGATTCGTCAATGACAGTGCCGGTGATGCGGCCTGATACGGTTTGTGCTGTTGTCACAGCGACCAAACTCATCATCATCGCCAGTGCGCAACTTAACGTGCGCAAGGCAGAAGCGTGCTTTCTCATGGTGTTCACCTCAATAGATGGAATAAGCAGTTATGCAATCGCGTGAAAACGCGGTCGCGTTGGGACGACAGTTTTTCTCAGCAAAGCTTTTCGTTCAGTCAGTCGGTTGAGTACTTCTTGATGACAGGTCAATAGCTTGGTTTAACCAATAAGGCAAGGCCGTGTGCGCGGCTTTCAGGGTTCGCCTTCACCATTTCAGCGCGTCGAGTTTGAGCAGCGTATGCCATAAGACGTTCGCGCCGTTGGTGATGCCTTCGGGTTTAGAGAATTCGCGCGGGCTACTGACACGAGCTACTTCACCGACTCATCTTACCGACTCTGCCGAACCGTAATAAATGCCGTTGAACAAAAACTTGAACGTGCCGTGCGGTTGCGCGCGGAAGGCGATTTCAGGGCCATACAAAAACAGCTTGCCTTTGCCGACTTGGGCTTCGAGGACGGCGGTCGAATCTTGCAAATACTTTTGTCCCCACGCCCAGCCGCTGTGCAGCGGTTTGTCGCTGTCGAACCAGGCGACGGCATTGACGCCTGTTCGCGCGGCGTCGGGCTTGAGACGGAAGGCGGGGCTGTTGTCGTAATAGACATCCAGCTTGTCGGGCAGTCCATAAGCCAGCGGATGTGCGTTGTTCACGCTCACGCGCAGCAACGAACCGGGCACGTAAAACTTGTCGCGCGCCAGCGGGCGTTCCGTGCCGTCGGGGCTGCGTTCGACCAGCGCGTTAGCGATGGGCAAGCCTGCGTGGTAGCCCATACTCGTCGAAGAGCCGATGGCGAGCAGCGCGCCGCCCGCTTCGAGAAAGGCTTTGAGATTCGGAACGGTCTTCGTGGTGATCACGTTGCCGAGCCAGCCTTTGAATTCATCGGGGATGCTTTCGGCACGCGGGCCTTGTCCGCCACCGCCGGGTT
>JAYSVR010000458.1:0-13168 GCA_043718445.1 Acidobacteriota bacterium
TTCCGCACTCTGTTTTGGTACCAGTTAGCGGTTTGTTTGAGTGCGGGTTCGAGGGGAGTTTTCGCGCGCCAGCCCAACAGGTCGGCGGCTTTGCTTACGTTGAAATAGCGAATCGTGGGAGTCGCTTGCAGCGGACCGGTGAAAGCCGGCGTGCGTTCGTTGTCGTCAAAGGCGCGGCTGCACATACGTGCGAGCGCATTCGTGGTGTGCGCGTAACCGCTGCCCAAATTGAATGTCTCTGAGGTCGCGTTGGATTGCGCGTGCAACCATTCTGCCGTTTGCACATAGCCGCGCACGAGGTCTTCGACAAAGATGAAATCGAGCCGCGTTTGTCCGTCGTCGCGCGCGCCGAATTGATAAGGCGCGTCGAGCATCAGGTTGCGCATGGCACGCGGAACCAGCCGACTGATATTCAAATCACCTGGCCCAAACGTATTCGCCGCGCGACAGATCGCGGCTTTCAGCCGATAGGTCAGCGCGTAAGATTGCACCGCCGCTTCGGCTGCCACGAGCGCAGGTGCATACAAATTTGCCGCAGCATGCAACGGCTCGTCTTCGTTCAGCGGACGGTCGTCCACGGTTGCGCCATACACCGCGCCGCTCGAAGCCAATACGAAAGCCTCAACGCTGCGCGAGAGGCGCGCGGCTTCGAGCGCGGTATAAGCGCCGAGCGCGTTCACGCTCAACGTGTCGTAAGGCAACACCTTGCTTAACAACTGCGACGACTGCCCCGCCAGATGAAAGATCGTATTCACCTGACGTTGCGCCAACAGCCAGCGCAACGCGCTCAAATCGCGTATGTCGCCAAACACGAATTCGACCCGTTCAAACAGGCTTTGAGTGATGAAGTAAGAATGCACCGGGCGCTGGCGGTCAAAGACGCACACGCGTGCGCCGCGTGCCAGCAATTGCTCGCACAGATGCGCTCCCGTGAATCCCGCGCCGCCCGTGATGAGGCATACGCGGTCGCGCCAATGTTCCGCCATGGCTCACTGTCCTTGTTGATATTGATTGAACTGAAACGGAAGCGACTCTGCCCGACCCTATTCGCGCTCGCCCAGCGCGGCTGTATTCCATCCTTCACCGTTGCCACGGCGAGTCGTCCGCCATACGTTGGGAAGTGGCTAAATGGTTGAATTTATTACTGGCTGCGGTGTGCTGGCATTGGTGTACAGGTTGAGTTGCCACGGTAAAGCGGTTTTCAGATGAGTGCGACCTATGCGCGCGAAATGTGGGGCAGGTTCTGAACCTGCCCCACATTTCGCCGGGTCGCGCGCACCCGCAAACTGCAATAAGTGAACTGTCTGTGCAATCAGTCTTCTGCAAAAAAAGGTGGCGCAAGATCACCTCTTGCGCCACCACGAAAACTAAAACGAGAGGCGAAAAATCGCTTCACTTTTTGAAGAACACATCCATCAGCGTAATGAAGGCTGGCCCTAACACCACGATGAAAAGCGTAGGGAACAAAAATAACGCAAGCGGCAAGAGCAATTTTACCGCCGCCCTTTGCGCCGCCTGTTCGGCGCGTTGGCGGCGTTTGGTGCGCATGGTGTGGGCATAAACGCGAATGGCTTTGCCGACTGAAGTGCCGAAGCGGTCGGCCTGAATCAGCATGGTGCAAAGGGTGCGCAGGTCTTCGACGCCGGTGCGTTCGCCCAGGTTGCGCAAGGCGTGAGAGCGTGAGCGTCCGACGCGGATTTCGAGATTGGTCAACTCGAATTCTTCGCACAAGGCCGGATGCGCGGCTTTCAACTCTTCGCATACGCGCAAGAGAGCGGCGTTGAAATCCATACCGGCTTCGATGGTCACAACCAGCAGGTCGAGTGCGTCGGTCAGTCCCCATTGAAGCGCCAACTGGCGACGGGCGACCAGGTGGTCAAGCGTGAGGCGTGGCAGCAAATAGCCCGCCAAAAAAGCGAATAGAATAAAACCTATTGATTTGCTGAGGGGGCGTTGGGCAATCGAAACCCCCACCCAGGTGACCGCCGGAAAACCAAGCAGGCAGATAAGCTGAATGGCGCGATAAAGCGGCGCGGCATTCGGTGCGCGATAACCGGCGTACATCAGCTTGCGTTGCAACGTCGCCAATTCATCGGGTGAAGGCGGCATCAGACGAGTGAACGGTTCGGCGACCTGTTCGACCAACGCGGCGGCGGTGGTTAGCGTAGGCGCAGTGGGTAACTGGTCAGGACGTGCGATGTCGCGCAACCGTTGCGTAGTCGCACTGGCAGGACGAAACAACAGCCAATAAACACTGACTACGGCCAATGTCACAAAAACAAAAACCAGCAAAGGAATCATCAAAGCCATAATAAAGCTCCTTGTGTGTCGCCCTTACGGGTCAAATGCGAATGCGTAAAATGCGGCGCACCATTAACAAACCGCAGATTTGCAGCGTCGTCGCCACCGCCAGCAATTTATGTCCGCGCGGGTCGTAAAACAGCGGATCGAGAAAACCCGGATTGATGATTGAAATCAGGAAAACCACGATGAAGGGTAAAGCGCACAAGACGCCTGCCGACATCCGTGAAGAAGTGGTGAGCGTGTTGAGGTCTTCCTTGATGCGAAAGCGTTCGCGGATGGTTTCCGCCGATGTGTCGAGCAGTTCGGCCAGATTGCCGCCGGTTTCGCGTTGCACGAGGATGGCAATGGCGCACATCTTGAGTTCGAGCATAGGCACGCGCTGCATCAAGTTCAGTAAGGCATTTTTGAGCGACAAGCCGAGCGATTGCTCTTCATAGACGCGCCCGAATTCGCTGGCGATGGGTTCGGGCATTTCTTCGGCCACCAGATGCAACGTGGCTTGAAAGCCGTGTCCGGCACTGAGCGCGCGGCTGATCATTTCGAGCGCATCGGGCAGGTCGGCCAAAAATTTGTCGAAGCGTTTTTTGCGTTTATAAAGCAGATGCAGGAACGGCACGGCTCCGGCCACCAAGCCCGCCAACACGATGAGCGGCGTCAACGAAATCAGCATCGAAGCCATCAGCATTCCCAACATGGTCGCGGTCAGCGAGAACAAAACCAGTCGCCCGACGGTCAAATGCAAGTCGGCTTGTTCGATCATGCGTTTCAATTCCGCTGCCGTCTCATTTTTTTTAAGCAACTGATTGAGCCACGCCATTTCGCTCAACGTGACTGAACGGGCCAGTTGTCCGCGCGGAGCGGATGACGATTGGTAAGAATCATCAAGGGCTTCGGTCAGCCGTTCGCCTACGCGCGTACGGTGCGCCGTGGCCTTGCGCGTCGAGAACAGATAAACCGTGTAAACCGCGAATAAACAAAAGAGAAAAACGAAAAAACTAATCATACGGTTAAGTGAAAAGCTCAGAAAGTGAAAAGTGAAAAGTGAACAGTGAACAGTAAGAAGCGAAGAGCGAAGAGCGCAACAGGTTCTTTCACCGTTCACTTTTCACTTTTCACTTTTCACTTTTCTGTTGGTTCGTCAAAGAAACCCGCCGGTATGTGCAACCCGCAGGCCGTAAGGCGTTCGGCGAAACGCGGACGAACGCCGCAATAGCGAAAGCGCCCGATGACGCGGTCGTTCTCGTCTACGCCTTGCCGTTCGTAGCGGAAAATTTCCTGCGTGTGAAACTGTTTGCGTTTCAGTCCGAGTATCTCGGTCAGAGAAGTCACGCGGCGAGTGCCGTCACTGAGCCGCGCCACTTGTACGACGAGATCAATCGCCGAAACGATTTGCTGGCGGATGGCGGAATCAGACATACGCATGCCAGCCATTTGCACCATGGTTTCGAGCCGCGTCAGTGCGTCGGGCGGTGTGTTGGCGTGAATCGTAGTCAAGCTGCCGTCGTGTCCCGTATTCATCGCTTGCAGCATGTCTACGGCTTCGCCGCTGCGCACTTCGCCGATGACGATGCGATCAGGACGCATACGCAAGGCGTTTTTGACCAGCTCGCGTTGGGTGATTTCGCCACGCCCTTCGATGTTGGGTGGGCGCGTTTCCATGCGCAGCACGTGATCTTGTTGCATCAGCAATTCGGCGGAATCTTCGATGGTCACGATGCGTTCGCCGGGCGGAATAAACGCCGACAGCGAATTGAGCAGCGTCGTTTTGCCCGCGCCCGTACCGCCAGACACCACAATGTTGAGGCGGGCTTTGACGCATTTTTCCAGCAGTTCGGCGACCTCGGCGGGCAGCGCACCTTTTTTGATGAGGTCGTGAATGCGCAGCGGTTGCGCACCGAAACGGCGAATCGAGAGCGATGGGCCGTCGAGCATCACGGGTGGAATCACCGCATTGACGCGCGAGCCGTCGGGCAAGCGCGCGTCCACCATCGGCGAAGCCTCGTCAATGCGGCGTCCGACTGAAGTAACGATGCGTTCAATGACGCGAATGACATGCTCGTTGTCATTGAACGTCACGTCGGTGCGTTCGAGCTTGCCGCCGCGTTCGACATAAACCTTGTAAGGCGAATTCACCAGAATGTCTGAGATGGTCGGATCAGCCAGCAGCGGTTCCAGCGGGCCGAGGCCGAACAATTCGTGGCGTAACTCTTCGATGAGGCGTTCGCGGTCGTTGAGCGAAAGCAACAGTTCTTCTTCGGTCAGCAGCGTGTTGGCGATGCGCGCCACCTGAGCGTGCGTTTCCTGCGGCGTCAGCACGTTGAGCTGAGTCAAATCCATGCGGTCAATCAGCATGCTGTGCAACCGCGATTTGATTTCCTGATAGCTGTTCGGCTTGAGCGCGGGCGCTTCGCCATAACGAGGGACTGCGGCGCTGTTCGATGTTTTTAACCGGTCACGTAAAGCCATAAATCTAGTGGAAAGTGAAAAGTGAAAAGTGAAAAGTGAAAACCAAGAGAAGAAAAATGTTTAAGAACTGATGTTACGCATTACGCGATTGATATATGAGTTTGATGAACACTTTGCGCCGGAGGCGCAGTGGATGGTAGCCGGTGGTGAAACCACCGGTAGGAATGCGTAAAAATCGTGCGCCCCGGCAGGGGCGCGGGACAATCATCAAACGCAGTAATCATTTCACGTCCAGCGTCCCTGCCGGGACGCGAAAGGTTTACGTGACGCGACCGGTGGTTTCACCACCGGCTACCATCCACTGCGCCTCCGGCGCATAAAACCAATCAAGCAAGCTCGCACTCAATGCATCGCGTAACATCAGTTAATAAGAACCGAAAGTTCATTGCGCCAACCTGTTGGCTAGCACTTTTCACTTTTCACTTTTCACCTAAAAAGTTTTCACGACCTGGAATTCGTCTTGTGCTGCGACCAACGGCGCAGTGCGTGGGCGTTCGTCTAGTGGGTGGGGCGGCGGCACAGGTGTTCGGGGAGCCGTCAACGGTTTGGTTCCTCCGCTAGGGCTTTTCGGAGCGGTCGCCTCGGTCGCCAGCGACGCGGTTTTGCGGCGTAACAACACATCGAGCAAGCCTCGTTTCGATTGATTGAGTTGGCCGACATAAGGCCATCCGCAAGCGGCGATCAGTTGTTGCAATTCAGCGCTTAACGCCGTCGTAGCAGGCGCGGCGAGCAACGGTTGCCCCAAATTGTGCGAAGCCACGACCGTGCGATAGTCGTCCGTAATCAGGCTGGTCATCGGTTGTCCCAACGCGCGTTCGATTTCGCGCAGGTCGAGTTCGCTTTGCTGATTCCAGCGGTTGAGCACCAGCCGGACTTTCTCGCGCGGATAATCTAACCGCTGAAAAATAGTGAGCGCGCGTTGCGCCGCGCGGACGGCGACCAGGTCAGGCCCCAATACCAGCAGGATGTCGTCGGCTTCGTCGAGCGCGGCGAGCGTCAAGGCGTCGAACGTGTGCATCACGTCGAGCAAGACGTAATCGAAGCGTTCGCGTAACGCCGCCACCGCCTGACGGATTTGTTCCGGCGTGATTTCTTCGGCGTCTTCGGCTTGCGCGGGAGCGGCCAGCAAAGACAGGCGCTCGTTATAAGTGACCAGCAAGCTCGCCAGCATTTGTTCATCGAGCCGCGCGCGGTTCTCGATCAGGTCAACCCACGAAAAGCGCGGCTTGATGCCGAACAGCAAATCAAGGCTGCTGGCTTGCAAGTTCAAATCAACCAACACCGTCGCGGCATTGAGACCGGCGGCCAGATTGGCGGCGATGAACGAAGTGCCGCAACCGCCCTTCGCAGAAAACACCGCGACGACGCGCCCGCGTTGTGACGGCGCGTTCGGGGCCGCGTGGCTGACGAGCGCGACGAGCATCCGTGCGAGTATGGTCTGTAACTCTTCGGCGCGCACCGGCAACCTTAAAAACTCGCGCGCGCCGTTGCGCAACGTGTCGAGAATCAAATCGGTCGAAGCATGTTGCGCCGCGCAAATAACGGCGGTCTCAGGCGAGACTTGTTGCAACTGTTGACACAGCGCCCACGTGGCTTGCGGCTGTGCGCCCAACGTCAGCAACACCAGCGCCGGACGTTGGCGCGCGACTTCTTCAACCACCTGTTGCGGAGCGCGCATAATGGCCGTGACTTTGATGCGCTCGTCGGCTTCGAGCGCGCGGCACAAATGCGTAGCCGTGGCTTGGTCGGTCGCTTGAATGATAGTTGTGAGAGTGTGTGTCATAGCTTGGTAAAGATTCCAAGACCGGACGAATATCGTCAGGTCTCGCATTTCGTCTTACTTTCTCAATTGCAATTTACGCCGGGCACACAGCCTGCACTTTCGCCTGTCAAAGTAACTCGATAGGTGGGAAAAGTTAATGATGTACCTAACTCGTGCGGCAAGGTCAGAAACTGAAACTGAAAGTTGACCAAGCTGACTGTTACCGTCCCCAGATGAACGCCGAAATCGCCGCTGTAAGCCACCTGAATGTGGTTGGTGTTCAGTCCATGCACAATGGGGGATGCGCCATTCGGATTCACTTTCCCGTAAATAACCAGATTTTGTACTGTCCCGACCGCACCAGGCGGATTAAGCGCCGCCCAACGCGCGGCTAGTCTGACGCCGTCAGCCAGCGCATTATACGTCCACAACATGCGCGCGACTTCGAGTACGCCGAATAACGCAATCAAAAAGACCAGCGCAGCAATAGAAAATTCAGCCAGCGTCGAGCCTCGTTCCGTCTTATGTTTGGATTGATTTCGATAAGCCATTTGATTGATCAGTTCGCCAGCCAGTAGCGCATGGTCGTGCTGGGAGTCACGGGAATGGTTGTCCATTCGCCTCCGATCCAGTTGCCGAGATTGAAGACCGATTGGTAATCAGCGTTGATGCTCACGGTGATGGTGTTCGGCAGATTGGGCAAGTTGGCATCGCTGTTGACAGTCGTAATATTCGTGCCGTCGGCAAAGACGCTGATGTCGCTGACCTGTAATTCAGGCACAACCGAGGTGCTGCACGCTGTCTTCTGGCCGCAGCGCGCCAGATTGATCGCTTCAGCAATAGTCGAAACCTCAAGCGTACGGCCTGCGATATGGCGCGCCGCAGTATTGGTGGCGCGCGCCAACACTGAATAGGTGAAAAAGTAACGCCCAAACTCGGCTGTCGCTGCCAGCAGCAATAACAGCACCGGCATGACTAACGTCACTTCAACCAGTTGAAGGCCGCGCTCGCGGCGACGACCAGCGCGCGCGCGGTTCACTCTTTCGGCGTTACCTGAATTGGAATTTTCCTGAATGCTCATTACCTTTTTTTCGACTTGTCATCAGCGATATAACACGGGCACCGTCAGACCGGGAATGCCCGGCCCGCCGCCAATCACGTAACCACCTCCGCCAACCGCCACCTCACTGCCGATATATTCAGCGACGATTTCGCCGCCGCCGCCGGTGCTGGCCACCGGGCTTTGCATAAAAAACGCGCCAACCGAAAATATTGTGACTTCGTTGCGACCAGAGTCATAACTGCTCGCATTGATGATCGGAATCATCAGGATGCGCCGATTGGCTCGCCCGGCGTGTGAAGGTGCCTGAAAGTCGAGGCTGTTCGTGCTGCCGCTTTTATATTGTGCGTAATTGATGCCCGGTTTGATATTGAGGTCAGGCGGAAACTCAGCCGGTGACATACCTGACCCACTGTAATTATCAAAGCGCGTATTCAACCCTTGCCGCACAGGGCCTGCGGTTAAGCCCGGTTCGGTCGAAATCGTTTGGCCGGTTAAAAAGCAACTATCCACGCCAATGCCCAGTCGCGATCTCAAATCAGCCCCTCCACGATCACTGCCAATCGCCAGCAACAAATAATTACCCGGCTCTATGCCGCCACCACCACCGCCGCCACCTCTACCACCTCCTCCACCACCACCAGAGGGCAGCCGAATCGTATAAGTGCAACCCCGCGTGAATTTGGTGGGGTCAGGGGGAACACAACCACTGCTTGCATGCATCGGCACATTATTCGTGTCGTCGAAAGCCACTGAGAACGGCGCGATATTGCAAAAGCGGTTGAGCGCCACTGATTGGCCAGCCACCGCCGAACGCGCAACCGCGAATTCGGGCGGGGCACCTCCCCCTTCGCTTAGTGAAGCCTGCAAAAAAGCCTGCCCCACTAGCGTAGTGATTGTTTTGGCGGGAATGCGCACCTGAACAAAACGAATGTTCCTAGCCACTGTCTCGGTGGCAGAGGCAACAGCTTCGGTCATACCTGTGCCACCGTTATCAAAAGCTGTGAGGTTTTCGGCAAATGTGACGTTGCCGCGTGTCAGGCCAATCGCAGTGCGATTAAATTCATATTGGTTCATGGCCGTGATGGCGCGGTCTACGGCGCGCGTAATGCCGCCCTGACCGCCGTTCAACGCCGAAGCTCCGGCGAGCGCCGCCGCATCGGCTGCGTTCTGCAACTCGGCGGCCACGAGATACATGTGACCGATGTCCACGGCCAGGCCGACAGCACCCAGAATGGCGAGCATGGCAATGGCCGAAACACCGAGAATCGAACCGCTTTGCGAACGGCGATTACGAATGGCTGATGGAGTTAATAAACGCATGACGAAAACCTCAAGGGTTGAGTTTTACTGCTCCGGCTTAGTCGAAACAGCAGGCAACGTGAAATTCAATTGCGCAGCCAGCGCGCGCGTTAAGGTGTCTTTAAAGTCAGTCGGCGGCGAAAGCGTCCATTGCATTTTTTCGAGCGCGAATAACTGAGGCGTAGCCCGTGCCAGTCCGGCGCGGTTCCCTTTTTTAGCCGAACTGTCAGCCGCAGCGCCTTTGCCGTCGGCACCGTCATTGCTCTCAGTAATGGGTTTAGCCGCTGTCGGTTCGACCGATTCTTTGCTGGGTTCGGCGATGGGTTCAGCGGTGACCGAAGCCTTTTGTTTGGATTCGTCAACGCCCACCGTCGCAGGAACCACCGGCGCAGCCTCGGCTGCCGGTTTGACGAGTTGGCTGGATGCCGCGCCATCAGCTTTGGGGTCTTCGACGCCGAGTGGAGAGCCTTTGCGCAAATCGTCAACTTCGCGGAAGCGCGGCACGGCGTCGGGGTTGAGCGGCTTGGTCAGTTTGACCGTCACGATAAAAACCAGCTCGGTCTCGTTGCTCTGAAATGATTTCGATTTGAACAGATTGCCCAGAATCGGTATGTCGCCAATGATCGGCATTTTACCGGCTGATTTGATTTCGTTGTTGTCGAGCAAACCCGCTATGCCGAAACTCTGTCCGTCTTGCAATTCGATGCCGGTCTTGGCGCGGCGCACCCGTAAGGCCGGAATCAAAAAGCCGCTCAAGCGCGCCGCATTGGAATAGTCGAGCGTAGAAACTTCAGGTTCGAGTTCGAGCCGGATGTGCTGTTCGTCGAGGATGGTCGGCTTGAAATTGAGCCGCACGCCGTATTCCTTCCATTGAATTGACACGGAATTGCCGCCGTTGCCGCCGCCGCCTTGCACGATGGGTACGGGGATTTCGCCGCCTGCCAGAAAACTGGCGGTTTGCCCATTCATCGCAATCAGGTTGGGTTCGGCCAGCGCCCGCAACGCGCCGTTTTGTTGCAACGCCCGCAAGAATGCAAAAGCATTGCCGCCCATCACAAACAGATTGAGCGTGCTGGCGACCGAGCCGATGATGTTGCCTTGATCCACTTGTGAGAGGTTATAAGGCCCGGTGCCTGTGTTGGAATAGCCGCCCGTGCCGGGGCTGGATTGATAAGCGGGCGAAAACGAATATTCAGCGAGTTTGTTGCGCGAGACTTCGGCGACGCGCACCAGCAATTGCACTTGCGCGCTGTCTTGCACGGGTTGCGCTAACAGGTTCACGGTTTTGAATCCGGCAGATTGCACGACCTGTTCGATTTGTTGAGCGATTTTGGGTTCGGCGCTGCCTGACAGCACGACTGAACCGTTGGCTTGGCTGAGGCGAATGTCTATTTTGGGAAACAGCGCACGCACTTGTGAATCAATCTGAGCGAGATTGACGCGCACGTCTACGTCAAAAAAGATCATCTGCTCGTCTCTCGACCACGTAGTGAAACGGGCTCGCCCCGATGCTTTGCCATTGATGACCATCTGATCGGGCGCGACGAGTACGGCTTCGGCAAAGTCGAGATTCGACACGGCCAGCCGTCCGATGTTTTGATCGAAGCGCACCACCAGCGATTGCCCCGTCAGCACATAAACCGCAATCGGTTCTTTAGGCGGATTGGCGAACGAAGCCCGCACGATGGCGTCTTGCGCTAGGCCAGAAATAGCCAAAGCCGCACAGCACAGCACGGCGAAAATTATTGAGCGTTGGGGATGACTGATTTGCATATAGGTTTACCTCTGGTAACGGTAGCGCAACCTGCCGAGGTTGCGCGGCTGACAATCGAAAACCTTTATTGCAACGACACGCATCGTGGTGGCGGTCTTTTGCGCAAGGCGTCGGTCGCCAGCGAAGAGCTAACTGACCAAGCTGCGCAACCTCGGCAGGTTGCGCTACCGCGTGACTCAATGTTCGGGGAATTCCACCGAACGTTTTTTCATGCCTTCAAAGACTTGGATTTCGGCACGGGGAGGAGGGGCTTGGGGGGCTGGCAGGGGCGCTAAAATTTCGGCGACCGTGGCGCTGCGCGGTTGGGGGCGAGTGACGCGGCGCACCGTCGCAGGCGCGGCGGCAGGCACTTTCGGACGCATGGAAGCGGCAGCGAAATCTGCCGCTGATAAACCTTCTTCGCCGGTCAACAGCGTACGCACGCTGGCTCCGCGCGTCGCATCTGCGTTTAGGTCGGCGGCATTGCGCATCACCAACCGCAAGTGACCGTTATCCACCGAAGCGAGCAACAGCTTTTCGGCTTGTTCGGGCGTCACGAGCAAGGTGACGGTGCGCGCTTTTTGGGCGTCGCGTTTGTCTTCGGGTTCGTCGAGATTGTCGCCGTTGGCGAGCACCTTGATGTTTTGCAGGATGATTTTAGAAACCGTATTTTCAAAGCTGTTATTCGAGATTTTGAGGACGGTGGCGACATCCACGATCGTGCCCGGCAAGACGAAACCAGACATGCCCGAATCGTCTTCGACCTTGACGGTCATCGCGCGTAACCCTTCAGGGATGATCGCCGACAGACCCGCGACCGAGCCTTCAATGGCGAGGCGTTCTTTGATGACAGCTTCGCGCGCGGCGATGCGGGTGATGGTGATGCGTCCCACGACTTTGGCCTCGTCGGTGAAAGCGCCTTCCGGCGTGGCTCCGATCGGAACCTGCACGGTCGTCAATTGTTCGCTCAGGATTTTGCTGCCCAGCGGAATTTCCATCTTGGCAACGACGATGGTGTTGAGTTTGTTGTTTGAGCGGGTTTTGGCGAGATAGCTGCTCACCGACACCGATGCCAACAACCCAAATATCACCGCGCCCACCAGTACCAAAAAGGGTGCTTTGTTTTTCATAACGAGTGCCTCTGTAATCAGTCGCCGGTGGCGTCAAGGTGCGCCCGTGATGTGGGAGAAGAGAGCGCGATAGCCAACTAGTAAATCACCACGGTGAATTTGAGGGGTTGAAAAATTGCATGCAGTTGGTAGGGCAGGTTACTAACCTGCCCTACCAACCATCGTTTTCTACCGTGATGAGGCACTAGCCGCCATATCGGTTTTCTGCCCCAACGGGGCAACATAAAACAGCCCAGGGTGAAGCCCTGGGAAACGCGTTCAAGATTTTCACCAGCCCTGAAAGGGCGTAATTTTAAACGTCGTTATCACGCCCTTTCAGGGCTTGCCGATATTTTCTGCGACGACCCAGGGCTTCACCCTGGGCTTTAATACGACGCCCCGTTGGGGCTGAAAACTGGAGTTGCGGCTAATTGTGGTAGCGCGCGATTTAAGGCTTCAGGATGCGTGCGACTGAGAACTGCTTAGTCGCTATCGCTCCACCGTACGTACCGCATTGCGCTCACAAGTTATGCCACGCCAGTGAAATCAAGGTGCCGACCGAGATGGCAACGCCGTAGGGAAGCGTATGCCGTTTGTCAGCAGGGAGGGGAAAACGCGGGATGCCGGTTCCGGTGACCAGTCCGCCGAAGATCAATAAGACACGTTCGCCGGTCACACGCGCCGTACCCGCATAAAGCATCATCACCACCGCCAGCACGCCGCCCGTTAGCACTGCCACCGCAAAGGTAGGCAGTACCAACGGCAGCCCCAGCACCGCACTCAGCGCCGCGAAGAGTTTCACGTCGCCCGCGCCCATTGCGCCAAACATGTGCAACAAGAACATTAAGCCAAAGCCCAACAGCATCCCTTGCAAGCTGACGAATAAACCCGCTGTGCCCGCCACGGCGAAATGCAGCAACCAGCCGCTTATCAGCAAGGGCAACACCAACTTATTCGGAATGCGGCGATAGTGAATATCGAAGTAGCAAACGAAGATTGCCGCCGCACAACATAAAACAATTTGTAAGATGAACTGGTTCGCCATTTTTTATGGTTCAGATTGCAAGAAGGCAGGAGTGCAAATGAGTCAAATATTTACACTCCTGCCAAACCTTAAGCCAAAGAGTTTTAGCCACCGGCAATAGCATTCCTAATCGCACTAATTCGGGTTGCAATTGCGCTACCTAACAGGGTAAAGCCGCCGACAGCAGCGGCAATAATGAGTGCTGCCGCAACCGCATATTCGGAAAGTTCAAGACCGGATTCGTCTTTGAGGAAGTTTTTGATCGTGTTCATAGTGTTGGTTCCTTTCAAACTGAGAGGCTATCCGAGAACCTTTTTGACATAACTGTTGATTTATCAGAGAGTTACGGCATTGCCGTCTCAAAGACAAAGGAGCAAAACTATGTCAA
>JAYSVR010000459.1:0-4093 GCA_043718445.1 Acidobacteriota bacterium
GCTCCGAGTCCAGCGCGCCAATGAGGAATGGAACGCCTATTGGCAAAAGCTATGTCAAGCGCCTACTGAAAACTTCGTCCCGATTTAAATCGCACCCGAATAATAACGTCGAATTACGATTACCGTTGAGCTTCGAGTACCGCCAGCAACCTAGGCAGGTGGGACTCCAGCGACTAAGGAGCGTGAGACGAAGGCATAGGGGAAGTTATGGATATGAGCGTCTCACCACCAAAACAATCAGTGGGAATAATTCATGGACGGGGGCGGGCTTTTTGAATCGCCTTGAGATGTCCGCCTCCCCAAGAAAGTGAGTCCGCAAAATTCCAATAAGTCCGCAAATAAGTCCGCAAAACAATAACGGGAGCCGTTAAGCTCCCGTAAGTTATTGATTCTAAAAGTCGGGACGGCGAGATTCGAACTCACGGCCTCTTGCACCCCAAGCAAACTTGATTCTGCACGACGGGATACTATTGCTTTGGGTTCGGGATGAAATGATATTGCCAGGATTTCAACGCAGGAGGCTAAATTCAACCACGTTGGATTCCGCGACATCTCACAATTCCGAACAAGTGAACAATATGACAGTCTAGAGATCGAACAGTTTTTCAATTTCGTCATACCGCATGGCTTCACGTAACCCTTTCATCACCGAGCGCGCGTACTCTTTCACTTCAGCAGCAGTTTGCTCTCCCACTGGTTCAAGCAAACGTCGGAGCTGGTCTGGCGATACGTTGAGGTAGCGTTTCCATTCTTCCGAAGCATGTCCTGAAGCTTTTAAGATCATGGCTTGGGGGATTCCGGCGAGAATCCCGCGCGATACAAAAGCGTGGCGGAAGTCATGAAAGTGCAGGTCTACGACGCCGACTTTTTTACGCAACGTGTCGAAGGAGCGTTTGAATTCCAATAGGCCGCCGAACACCAGCGCATCATTTGCGGCTCCGGTGCAAAGTTCTTGGCATTGCGCAAAAACGCGCGGTGTCATTGACATTTCGCGCGCTACATTGGTCTTCGCGTTTTCTGACTGTAAGCGAATCACTCGTTGTGAGAAATCCAAATCGGAAACTTGCAGCGTCAATAATTCGCGCCGCCGCATGCCAGTGTCAGCGGCCAGGATCAACAAAGGTTTCAAGTGCTGATTGCGTCCCGCACACAATTGCAGCATTGCCAATTCTTCGCCGAACGTAGGAAACCGATCGCGTTTCTTTTCGGTGCTGCGACTGATGAGTTTCTTGCCGTGAGCCGTGCTAAAAGGACTCTTGTCAATCCAGCCATTAGCCAGGGCAAAGTTCAACATCGCACGTAAGAACTGCAACTCCCTATGAACGGCTGCGACGGTTCGTTTTTTCCCGGCGCGCGTCGGTTTACGGATAAGGTGAAGTTTCAAGGTTTCAATGTCGCTGTAAAGGATGGCGCGAATCTTTTTCTTCCCGAAATAGGCTTTGAGCGATTTCAGATAAGCCATCAATGGGCTGAGTTCACGATGTCCGGCCACTTTTTTCCCGTCAACGTATTCGACCGGAATCAAGCGCGTTTCTTGATAGCGTTCAGCGAGCTGTTCAAACGTCAGGTCTTCACAGGCAAAAACCGACTCACCGTTGTGTTCAAAATCCGTGAGAAACTTGCGCCTCCCCTGCTCCGCTTCCTTCTGTGTCAGGAAAAACTCTTTGCGTTCCTTTCGTAGCCCGGTTTTGGTGTCAACCGGTGAACAACGAAAGAACCAGCGTTTACGTTGCTTGTCGAACCGGACATATCCTGTTAAGTTTTTAGCCATAGATGCTCCGTGGCAGGTTGATGTGCAACCTGCTTTGACAACGTATGCAACATTTGTGCGAATGTTGTTGACCACTGTTTTGGGTGTGCTGGTTTGTGGTGATAATGTCACTTGGCTGTCACACATTCTGCCCCACATAAGCCTACTAAAGAGGGAGAATCGCTGAAGTAACGGGAGTAAGAAAATGGTAAAAACATTAGGAAAATGGCATTATGGATAGAGCAGGCAAGAGAATTTATTCGGTTTGGGAACGAAAGCGCAATTCGTCAATGTGATCAATGATCTCACGCAAATTGTATCCGCTCTGAATCTTGTTTTTGATCTCGCCAAAAATCTCGCCGATCTTATATTCCAGCGTGTTCGGCCCGGTGGCTTTCTGCTTGAAGCCGTGCAGGTAAGGAAACAATTTCAGGTTGACGAAATCGCGCAGGTCATCGCCCGACAACGCCGTGTTGTGATCCAGCCTGCCGATCAAATCTTTCGGCGCGGCCCAACTTTCCCAACGATAAGCATCGTCGAGAATGAAGCTGTAAGGCTTGCCTTCCAATTCGGCCTCGGTGGCTTTGTCCTGTTCCAGCCCGTCGAGGTATTTCAGGAACAACAGCCACGAAGTTTGTTCGGTGTAATCGAGTTCTGTGGTGCAACCCGCTTCTTTGCGCAGCGTGTCGTCAATATTTCTGAATGCTTGCTCAAACATGAATAGTTGCTTTGGTCAGAAAGGTCTGTGATGGAAGATCCATATCTACCTTAAAACAATAAAAGTACGAAATTGAAAAAGGGCGATGACGCACAAAACGCCATCGCCCTTTTGATTGGGTTGCTATGGTTCAGCCGATTAGAAACCGCCGCCCATATCGCCGCCGCCCGGCATCGCAGGCATGCCTTTTTTGTCTTCAGGCAGTTCCGAAATCAAGGCTTCGGTCGTGAGCATCAAGCCCGCGATAGAAGAAGCGTTTTGCAACGCCGTGCGCGCGACTTTCGCCGGATCAATAACGCCCGCTTTGACCAGGTCTTCAAAGACTTCGGTCGCCGCGTTGAAGCCAACGTTTTCTTTTTCGTTCTTGACGCGCTCGACGATCACTGCGCCTTCTTTGCCAGCGTTCTCGGCAATCTTGCGCAGCGGTTCTTCTAACGCGCGACGGACGATGTTGACGCCAATCTGTTCGTCTTCATCTTCGAGCTTCATGCCTTCGAGGGCTTTGGCCGCGCGGACGAGCGTGACGCCGCCGCCGGGAACAATGCCTTCTTCGACTGCCGCACGGGTCGCGTGCATGGCGTCTTCGACGCGGGCTTTCTTCTCTTTCAGTTCGGTCTCGGTCGCCGCACCGACCTTGATGACCGCAACGCCGCCCACCAGTTTGGCGAGACGTTCTTGCAGCTTCTCACGGTCATAGTCAGACGTGGTCTCTTCGACTTGACGACGGAGCGTAGCCACGCGACCTTGAATGTCGGCATTCTTACCGCCGCCTTCGACGATGGTCGTGTTGTCTTTGTCAACGGTGACTTTCTTGGCTTTGCCCAGGTCTTCGAGCTTGATGTTTTCGAGCTTGATGCCCAAGTCTTCGCTGATCAGATTGCCGCCGGTCAGAATGGCGATGTCTTCGAGCATGGCCTTGCGGCGATCACCGAAGCCCGGCGCTTTGACGGCGCAAACCTGCAACGTACCGCGCAGCTTGTTGACGACCAACGTAGCAAGGGCTTCGCCTTCCACGTCTTCAGCGACGATGACGAGCGGCTTGCCCGCGCGCGCGACTTGCTCCAACAAAGGCAGCAGGTCTTTCATCGAACTGATTTTCTTTTCGTGCAACAGAATCAGCGCGTTTTCGAGCGAGGCTTCCATGCGTTCGCTGTCAGTCACGAAATAGGGCGAGAGGTAACCGCGATCAAACTGCATGCCTTCGACCACTTCGAGCGACGTTTCGAGCGACTTCGATTCTTCGACCGTAATAACGCCGTCTTTGCCAACTTTTTTCATCGCTTCGGCAATGATGCCGCCGATGGTGAGGTCGCCGTTGGCCGAAATCGTACCGACTTGCGCGATGGCGTCGCCTTTAACGGGCTTCGACATCGCGTGAATCGCTTCGACAGCTTTCTCGACCGCTTTATCAATGCCGCGTTTGAGCGCCATCGGGTTCGCGCCCGCCGCGACGGTTTTGACGCCTTCCTTGAAAATCGCACGCGCCAACACGGTGGCGGTCGTCGTGCCGTCACCGGCTACGTCGCTGGTTTTGCTGGCGACTTCGCGGACCATTTGCGCGCCCATGTTTTCGAGCGAGTCTTTGAGTTCGATTTCTTTCGCCACGGTCACACCGTCTTTGGTGA
>JAYSVR010000460.1:0-13096 GCA_043718445.1 Acidobacteriota bacterium
AAAGGCCGTCTTTATTGAAGTTTGTTCCTGCATAACAATTGAAAATGGATAAGGGACAATGTCGGTCATCAAATGGTTTGGGTTGATCGTGGGGCAAAATGCGAATTCCTCAATGTTTTCTATCGCAACAAGCCTATTGGAAGGCATGCCTTCAGGCGGAATGTTTCTATGATCGAGACATTCCGCCTGAAGGCGGAGCTACATGCTTGAGCTAGAAAGTCAGGCGCAAACCGAATTGCACCCGCCGCATGGCGTTGGCGTTGGTGATGACGCCAAACGTAGCCGAAGTTGCTCCCGTTGGAACAGCCGTGCCGGGTTGCCCCAGGCTCACCAAATTGAAGGCGTTGGTGGCCTCACCGCGAAAGCGCAGCTTGACGCGTTCGGTCAAAGTGAAATCGCGTGAGAGCGCGAGGTCTACGACGCGAAAGCCGGGGCCGTCGAGAATATTGCGCGGCGAACTGCCGTCGGTTGCGACGCCGGTCACTACGCGATTTTGAACAAAGGCCGCCGTATTGAACCATTGCGCTGCTGTCGGATTGGCAATACGCGGATCGCCGATCAATTGCGCACGGTCGTTGGTGACGCCGTCTAGATTGGCGTCTACGTTGCCGTTGGTGATCGTGAAGGGCAGGCCGCTGCGCAACTTGATGATGGGCGAAATGCTCCAACCGTTGAGGACATTATTCAAAATGGCGTTCTTGCCGTTGTAATAATCAGGTTGGTAATTGAAGTTCATGCTGAAGACGTGGCGCTGATCGGTGTCGGCGCGTCCGCGATCAAGAAAGAGCTTGCTGTAATTCTGCGCCAGGCCCTGCGTCGTATTGTTATGAAGCTGTACGCTGCTGAGTGTTTTGCTGAACGTGTAAAAAGCATTGAAGCTGACCTTGCGATTCATACGCATCTGGCTGGTCACTTGCAGCGCGTGGTAAGAAGCGCTTTGGTCGGAATCCAGTTCGATCACCTGGCCGAACGCCGGATTGGGACGCCGCGAAAGAATGTTGGCTCCGGCACTGGTCGCAGTCGGCGTCAACACCGGATAGTTGATGTCACGTCCGAACGGCAGCTTTTGGCTGATCGTACCGACGTAAGCCGCGCTGACGGTCAGGTCTTTGGTGAGCTGACGTTGCAGCGATAGATTCATCTGATAAGTACGCGGCCATTCGAAATCCGACGCCACCGCCGTCGCGCCGCCGCCCGTGACAAACGTACCGCGATAAGGAAACGGATTGCCGCCCACGAAAGCGTTGTAAGGATTGCTGAGCGATGCACCCAACGGTACGCCTTGCGCATTCGTCCGTTGATTGATGTTGGTGAATGTCAGCCGCGTCGAGAATGGCTGCGTATTCGCCATCGTATTCCATTCGTTGCCTGAAATGCTGCCGTAAAAAATGCCGAAGCCGCCGCGCAGCGAAGTCTTTCCGTCCCCAAACAGATCCCAAGCCGCACCGATGCGCGGCGAAACGTGTTTGTAACTCACTGGAATGCCGCCACGCTCTACGCCTTCATCACCGAAAAACAACAAGCCCGTCGGCGCAATCGCATTCACCACTGACTTGCGGCCCGGCACGTAATTGACGAAACGATTAAGCGGATCAGTCGGCGGCGTTTGAATGTCCCAACGCAAACCCAGATTGAGCGTCAGCCGCGAGTGAACGCGAATATCATCTTGCATGAAAAACGCCGTATACCAGGTATTGGTAAAACCCGTGAGCGGCGCGTCTTGCGTGATCGCGCTAGGGATGCCGAGCAGGAAGTCAGCGAAGGCGTTGCGCGTCGCGCCGTTGTTAAACGTGAATACGCCGTAATTGTTGAGCAAGGTGTCTTGTACGTCTTTGTTGAGCGAAAGCTCGCCGCCCAGCTTGATCGAATGATTGCTCTTGTTCCAACTGAACACGTCGCGGATCGAATAGAAATTCGTACCCGCGACCGGGCCGCCAATCGCATTCGACAACGTGAAAAAGCCCGCGACCGCAATTTGCGGCAACGACTTCGCACCCTGAATCGCAAACGACGAACCCAGATCGCCTAGCGAAGTCGCTGGCTGATTCAAACGTCCGCCGAAGTTGCGGGTGTAAGTGATCCACGCCTGATTGATATTGCTGGGGCTGAGAACCCATACGTCACTGAGATTAACGTTGTGTTGCCGCCATTTGAATTGCTGAGTCGCCCACGGCAGATTGCCGCCGCCCGCCCGCACCTGATTGTTGCCCGCCGTCGTGAAGTAATTAAACGTCAGCCGATGCGCTTCATTGAGTTGATGATCTATCTTTCCCAGATATTCATTCGAGTTCAACGGACTGGGAACGTTGCCCTGCCAGCGGCTAGTGCCTGCAATGCCCGGAATGTTAGACAGCGGGATAAAATCTTTGATGATGCGCGCCGCTACCGGATCAATCCGGTTGGGACAGATGACGCCCGTCACGCCGTTGCAAACAAATGTCGCAGCCGTCGCAGGATCGTTGGGGCGCGTACCAGAAGCAGTGAAATCACCTACGCGCTCAAGCGCAGTCGGCACGATGGCGTTGTTGAGAAACGTGCTGGTGGTCTGACGCAAGCCTGAATAAGAAGCAAAGAAAAAAGTCTTGTCGCGTTTGATCGGGCCGCCCAACACGCCGCCGAACTGATTGCGACGGAACGGCGACCGTTCTAACAACGAAGCGTAATCATTGGCGTTGAACACTGTGTTGCGCACGAATTCAAACAGCGAGCCGCGAAATCGGTTCGTACCAGATTTTGTTAAGACATTAATGATGCCGTTGGCGAAGCGTCCATACTCGGCGTTGTAACTGTTGGTCTGCACGCGAAATTCCTGAATAGCGTCGGGGTTCGGCAGCACGTTGCCCGTGTTGCGCAGGTTCGTCATGTTGCTGCCGCCGTCCAAGTAATAATTCACCGAACCGGTTCCGCCATCCGTACCGCCGTTGATCAGCGTGCGCTGTTCGGGAAAGCCGAGGATGAGCGAATTGGTTCCGGTCGAAGCCGCCGCGACGCCGTTGTTGTTTGATTGCACGCCGGGCGTCAGGTCGAGCAGCGCGTATACGTTGCGCTCAACCAGCGGCAGATTCGAAATCTCGACGGACTGAATCGTGCGCCCGATCTCAGCCGAAGTCGTGTTAATTGCGGGCGGAGCCTCTGAGATGGTTACGGTTTCGCTGACCTGTCCCACGGTGAGCGCGACATCTACGCGGACGGAATCATTGACCTGCAAGACGATGCCGCTGCGCGTAGTCTTCTTGAGTCCCGTCGCGGTGACTTCGATTTCGTAATTGCCGACCGGCAGAAATTCCAAACGATAGGTGCCGTCTTCGCCGGCATTCGCGGTGCGCGTGAGACCTGTGTCAACGTTGCGCGCCGTCACCTTGGCGCCCGGCAAACTCGCCGCATTCGAATCGGTGATCGTGCCGACAATCGTGGCGGTGGTGATTTGCGCGACGGCTGCCAACGGCAACGCCAGCAACAATGCGAGCATAACTAAACCAAATTTTCTAATGCTTAACATGTCTATGACCTCTAGTGAGAACTTGGACTGCGATTGGAGGCGTCCCCGTCGAAAAAAGTGAATGGTGAATGAGACTCAGCGTCCTCATCACCGGAAAATCATTTCTGCTTCAGTGCGTCAGGCGCATACGCGGGATTGCGTTCGCCCGGGAGCGGCGCATTGACTGACTTGAACCATTGCAACAACTCGTTTAGCAATTCATCGCGTTTGGTTTTGTTCGCTTGCGCCAAATTGTGGCGTTCGCCGACATCGGCGGCAAGGTGGTAAAGCTCAACCGCGTTATTGGTCGCCAGCTTGTCACGCCCGCCGTCAAGTTGCCATTCTTCGTGATAGAGATGCAATTTCCAATGTCCCTTGCGAATCACGCTGACCGGACGTGTGCGAAACACCGGATCGCGTCCGCGCGTCACGGGATCATCGAGATAGCCGGGAAAGTGCCAGAAAATCGCTGACCGTTTTAGCTTACCGCTACTTTTGAATAGCGGCAGCAGGCTTTCGCCATCGAGTGTTTTTTTAGCCGGAAACGGCGCGTTGGCCGCCGCCAGAAACGTGGGATAAAGGTCTACGTTATGAATCGGCGTCGTGTTGGTCGCCCCCGCTTTGATGACTCCCGGCCAATAGGCAATGAACGGTTCGCGGATGCCGCCTTCGTAATATGCGCCTTTGTTGCCGCGCAACGGTTCTTGCGAAGATTGCTGCGTCCCGCCGTTGTCAGAGGTGAAAATGAATAACGTATTTTTATCGAGGCCGAGTTCTTTCAGCTTGGCGAGCAACACACCTACGCCATCGTCAAGATCGTAAAGGCACGCGGCATACAACGCGGCGTTATGTTGAGCGCCGGGTGGTTTGGCTTTGAATTTAGCGATTGAAGCCGGACGTGCTTCGAGCGCGGTGTGAATCGCGTGATGCGCGAGGTAAGCAAAAAACGGCTGGTCTTTGTTTTGCTCGATGAAACCGACGGCAGCTTTCGTGAGCGAATAAATGCCTTTCGGGTCTTCGGGTTCATCGCGGCGCTGATTCGCATTCGGGCGCGGATCGAATACGACATCGAAGCCCTGCTCTTTCGGCGAAGCGCCTTCTTTCCCGCCCAAATGCCACTTGCCGAAAATGCCTGTCGCATAGCCTGCCGCCTTCAACGCCTCGGGCAACGTAACCATCGCGGGCGCAAGTCCGCTCTTATTCGGAACCGGTTCCATCCGCATCAAATTGACGGGGCCGCGTTTGGTGTCGCCCACGGCATAAACGCCGTGGCGCGGGCCGTATTGGCCTGACAACAACACTGCGCGACTCGGTGCGCAATTGCCCGCGCCCGCATATGCTTGCGAAAAAACCATGCCAGCTTTCGCCAAACGATCAAGGTTCGGCGTTTCATAAAAATCGGAGCCTTGCCAGCCCACATCCTTCCAACCTAAATCATCCGCGAGTACCAACACGATATTCGGCGGGCGAATGTTTTGACTAAACGCGGTTAGCGCGCTTAATGCGCCAATCAACATTATCAAAAATACCTTTTGCAATTTGTTCATCACACGTTGCCTTTCGTTCAATCATCAGGGACGGGGAACGCGCCAGTTCGGATCATCAACGTGCGCTTCGTTCATGTAAGCCGTAGCCTGTTTAACGATGTCGGGATTCACCGCTGCCAGATCGTTCGTCTCGCTCACGTCTTTCGACAAATCATAAAGTTGCACCGGCCCCGTCAGCATCGGCTGGCGAATCGCTTTCCAATTGCCGAAGCGCACCGATTGCCGACCGCCCTGTTCATAAAACTCGAAGTAAATATATTTGTGCTTTGCTTGCGGCGGCTTGCCCAACAACGTGCTGGTAAAGCTGATCGAATCAAGTCCCGCCGGAGTTTTCTGTTTCGTTAATTCGCTAGCGGTCGCCAGCACATCGCCGAAATAACCTATGTGATCGGTCGTCGTTCCGGCTTTGATCTTGCCCGGCCAACGCGCGATGAAAGGCACGCGCACGCCGCCTTCATACAAAGATCGCTTCGTTCCCCGTAACGGCCCCGACGGATTGAACCGCTTGATGTCTTGTCGGCCTTCTTCGTGCGCGCCGTTGTCAGACGTAAAAATCACCAGCGTATTTTTCTCCAACCCGTTGGCTTTCAACCACGCCAGCAGCTTGCCGACTTGCGCATCCAGATGCGTAATCATTGCGGCCTGTCCTTTGTCAGGGTTCGGCCACAGTTGGTCTTTATAAATGCCGTAATCGGGAATTTCCTGCCCGTCGCCTGTGCCGCTCGCGGCTTCGTTGTTAGCGTGCGGCAACGTCGAAGTGAAATAGAGAAAGAACGGCTTGGCTTTGTTTTGCTCCAGCCATTGCGTCGCCTTGTCGAAAATCACGTCGGGCGCGTAATCAATCCGTTCGTGCGCCCAACCGTGGCCGAACTCAGGCTCGCCCGCTGCCAACACATTGCGCAACGGAACTTTCGTTGAGTTGTGGATCAGAAAATTCGTGAAGTAATTGTGGGCGTGTTGCTGGTTGAGAAAACCAAAAAATTCATCGAAGCCCATCCGGTTCGGATGCCCGTCAGAACCGATTTCGCCCAAGCCCCACTTGCCGAACAGCGCCGTCGCGTAACCTGCGTTTTTGAATACGTGCGCAACGGTCGTCTCGTCTTTACGCAACGACTGGATGTTGATGTTCGCGCGTCCGGCATTGCCGCGTACGCTGACGTGTCCCATATGTTTGCCCGTCATCAACACTGCGCGCGAAGGCGCACACACCGTCGAACCGGCATACATTTGCGTGAAGCGCATGCCTTCGCGCGCCATGCGATCAAGGTTCGGCGTTTGAATGATCTTCTGCCCATAGCTACCCAAGTCGCCATATCCGAGATCGTCCGCCATGACGTAAATCACGTTAGGTCTTTGCGCTTGCGCGAAGTAGGGCTGCGTCATCACGGTCAGCAGCATGAGGCCAATCAATACAAGTCGTTTGCCGATAAATTCGAAGGTCATAGTTACGCTCAAAGGTTTACGAGTTACTGCGAATGAGATTGCGTGCGTCGTCGAATACCTGTTTCGCCTGTTGCGGGTGGCTTTGAAAGAGACGCTCGAAACAGCGTGCGCAATTAGATCGGTTTTCACTTGCATGTGCGGCAAAGGCACTGTGGGGCAGGTTCCCAACCTGCCCCACAGTGCGCGGAATTACGGAGGTGTGAGGCAGGTTGAGAAACTGCCTCACACCTCCGCCGAACGCTTTCCCGTATACCCGGTGAAAACCGATCTAGGTTTCACAACAAATCAGTTCAGTTAGGGTTGATTCGGCGTCACCGGGCGCGTCGCTGCCGGATCGCTCAACGGGCGCGGCGTATTGAAAATTTTGCGCGAATCATTTTGCGCGTTCATCCACGTTTCGAGTTGCGCGCGCATGTTTGCCAAACGTCTGGCCTGTTTCGTTTCGCCCGCCAGATTGCGCAACTCATGCGGATCGCTGCGCAAGTCATAAAGCTCTTCTTTCGGTCGTTGGTAATAACGTTTGACGATGGCGGCGGCTTGCGGGTCAGTCTGCGCGCGTTCATACCACGAGGCGAAGTATTTCCATCCGTCGCCGTCTTTCGCTTTATCCACGTGCGTCGTATGCGCGAGTTCAGGATTCAGATTGAGAATGTACTTCCACTCGCGCGTACGCACCGAACGAATCGGGTAAACGTTCATCGCGCCGTCGCCGCTGTGTGTCGTGAAAATCTCGTCGCGAAATTTATTCGCTTTGCCGCGCAATACTGGCGCGAACGAACGCCCATCCAGTCCCGCCGGAACTTTGCCACCCGCGACTTCGATTAACGTAGGAAACAAATCAATCCATTGCATCATCGCGTTAGACACGCTGCCTGGTTTGATGACGCCCGGCCACGCGGCGATGAAGGGTACGCGAATGCCCGCGTCGTAAAGATTCCATTTGCTGAACGGCCATTGCGCGCCGTGATCGCTGGTGTAAATAAACAGCACGTTGTTGCCGAGTTTTTCTTTCGCCAGATCATAAACCTGACCCAGCGTCGTGTCGGCTTTGGTCACGTCGGTGTAATAACGCGCCCGCATCTCGCGCGTTTCAGGCGTATCAACAAACGTCGGCGGCAGCTTCACCTGCAACGGATCGTAGCCTTGCAAATCAGGCCACGGCCTATGCGGTTCGTTGGTTCCGACCAACAGCAACAGCGGTTTCGTCGTCTCGCGCTCTTGCATGAATTTTCTGACGACGGCGATGTCGTCTTTTTTATCGAATACCTCAAAGCTGTGCTGGTCTTTATCAGGGCCGTGCGCGACCTTGCCGAACGCGGCGGTTTGATAGCCCATTTCGCGCAAGACGGCAGGCAGCGATTGAATACCCGCGCGTTTGTAAGTGTGGTTGGCTTCGGCTCCGTTGCGCGCGGGCATCAAGCCCGTCAGCATCGCCGCGCGACTAGGCGCGCACGCCGGACTGGCGATAAACGCATGCGTGAATTTCATGCCATCGCGCGCCAGCCGTTGCATATTCGGCGTGCGAATGTCGGTCGCCCCGTAAGGTTCTGAATCAAGCATACCGTGATCGTCCGCGAGAAAGACAACGATATTGTGCTGCGCCGGTTGCGCCATCACGTTGGCAACCCATAGCGTCAACGCCACCAACATCCAGCAAATTTTCATTCGTAATTTCATCATCACTTACCAGCGTTGTATTGCGGATTGCGCGTCATCATTTGCGCGCCAACAGATTGACGCCACGCCGCCAGCTTTTGCCGCAACTGTGCAGCCTGTTTTTGATGGTCGCGCGCTAAATCGTTCTGTTCACCGAGGTCGCGCTTCAGGTCGTAAAGCTCGACGTGATTGTCCTGATAAAATTCGATCAGCTTGTAATCGCCTTGCCGAATGGCCGCGCCGGGTTGATCGAGATGGCCGCCGTTCACGCTTTGATTGCTGTAATGCGGATAGTGCCAATAGATCGCGTCACGTTTGAAGCTGCCGCGCCCTGTCAGCAAGGGCAAGAGACTCAACCCGTCCACGCCCGTCGTATTTTTCAAGCCCGCAATCTCAACCGCCGTAGCGAACAGATCGGCGCTGTATACCGGCGTGCGATTCACGCTGCCCGCTTTGATTCGTCGCGGCCACGTGACGATGAGCGGTACGCGAATGCCGCCTTCGTATAAATATCCTTTGCCCGCGCGCAGCGGCGCGTTCGTAGTCGCGGGCGTATCCGGCCCTTCTGGCGTAGCCAATCCGCCATTGTCAGCCGTGAAAATAAACACCGTGTCATCGCTCAGCCCCAACTGTTCGAGCTTGCGCGTCAAGCGTCCGATGCTGTCGTCCATGCTTTCGATCATCGCGGCGTATACCGGATTGTTCTGCCCGCTGGCGGGTCGCGGCAGCGCGCGATATTTCGCAATCAACTCGGCCTTCGCCTTGAGCGGAATGTGCGTAGCGTAATGCGGCAGATACAGAAAAAACGGTTTGTCTTTGTTTTGCTCGATGAAGCGTTCGGCTTCGGCGGTCAAACGATCAGTCAGGTATTCGCCCGGCGGAGCGGTTTCCAGCTTCGGCATAAAGCGTCCGTCGCGTTGATAGGGCGCGAAATAACTGAGTGGCGTACCCGTGTGATCGCCGGTGACATTGAGGTCAAAGCCCTGTCGTTCCGGTTCAAAACCTTTACCGCCCAGATGCCACTTGCCGATGCTGGCCGTCGCGTAACCCGCTTGTTTCAAAGCTTCGGCAACGGTCGTTTCCGCCAGCGGCAATTCCTGTTGAATGTTGGGACGCGCCAGCTTTTGCGCTGGTTTGTCCTCACGACCGGGCAGCCATTCCGTCAGATGCAGACGCGCCGGATGCTTGCCTGTCATTAACGCTGCGCGTGTCGGCGAGCAAACCGGCGCGGCGGCATAGGCGTCAGTGAAGCGCATCCCCCGCGCTGCCAACCGGTCAAGGTTGGGCGTGCGATGATAGGCGCTGCCATAACAACCCGTGTCCGCCCAGCCGTAATCATCAATGAGCACCAGCACGATGTTCGGCTTGCGCGTTTGCGCGAAAGCGGTGGCCGTTAGCAGCAGCCCCAGAAACAGAAAAATTGAGCGTAGTTTCATAAGCAGTTTATTGAGAGGGCGGAATCGGCAGCGGCAAATAATCGCGCTCCAGAATCATCCATTCCTGCAACTTGCCTTTGAGTTCGCGGGCGAGCGCGGCGTGTTCCGGCTTATCAACCAAGTTCGTGAATTCGTTCGGATCGCTTTCCAGATCGAACATCTCGAACATCGGGCGCGTCGGCGAAAACAACAGGCGCGAATGCAGCGGCGAGAGCTTGCCGTCTTTATTCATTTGCTCCAACTCTTTCCAGAATGGCTGCCCGGCAAAATCTACGGGCTGATAAGGCAGTTGCCAGAGCGCGTTATAAACCAGCTTGTAGCGTTTGCCGATCACGACGCGCCCCAAATCAAAGGGCGAAGTGCCCGTCGGCAAGCCCGATCCGTGCGCGCCGCGTTCAGCGAAAGCATACTGCCGCGCGGCATATGACGAATCGCCTCGCAATAGTTTGAGAAAGCTGCGCCCGGTCATTTCTTTCAACGGCTTTGCGCCACACGCTTCCAAAAACGTAGGCGCAAGGTCTTCGCCCGAAATCAATTCGTGCGAGACACTGCCCGCTTTGACTTGCCCCGGCCAACGCACAATCAGCGGAACATTCACGCCGTATTCATACAACGTGCCTTTGCCGCGAAACTGCGCAGCGCCGTTGTCTCCTTGAAAGACGACAATGGTGTTCTCGGCCAGACCGCGACTTTTTAACTCGTTCAGCACTTCGGCAAACATCCCGTCGAAGCGCGCAATCTCATCGTAGTAATTCGCAAAATCAGCGCGTACGCCCGGCGTGTCAGGGTAATGCGCGGGCAGCTTGAGCTGGTTGGGATCGTGTGGAACGGCGATGGCGTTCTTGTCATAAACGCGGTGCGGATCGTTGGAACACAATTGCAAGGCGAAGGGTTTGCCCTGGGCCAGATCAAGGAATTCGCGGTATTGCTGCAACAGGTTCCCTTGCTTGGCGTAATTCAACCGCCGCTCAAACGTACGCAGATTATGCTGATCGAATACGGCTTTGGTTTCAGGCGGCATATTCCCTGAACCGTCGAGATGAAACGTTCGCCCGGCGACGCCCGTGAAATAACCCTGCGCGCGCAAGAGTTCGAGCCAGGTTTTGTATTCCTCTGAGAGCGGCGCAGAAAAGCGCGTCATTTGAATCGCGACGGGCGAACGCCCTGTCATCAAGGCTGCGCGCGAAGGCACGCATTGCGGCGCAGCGACATAAGCACGTTTGAAGAGCATGCCCTCTTTCGCGAAGGCGTCGAGGTTCGGCGTCTTGATGTCGGTGTTCCCATAAGCGCCGACGTGCGCTGCGCTATGATCGTCAGTCATTACGAACAAGACGTTCGGACGCAGGCGGCTTTGCGCCATCAACGTGGGCGTAAACACAAACAATAACAACAAACTCAGCATCAGCTTTTTCATAGAGATTGCTCCTTTCGTCGTTGACGTGCGTTTCGTTACTTCAATACCTCCACAACTTCGCGCGACACCAAATCGCGCAACGTTGCCGAGTACTCACCGCGTTTCTTGCGCTTCGCCTCATCGGGTTCGAGTTTCACCGTCGCCGCATCGAGCGCGTTCGAAAGGTTGTCGAGTTGCGCTTTATCTTTCAGCACAAAGACGCGCAAATGCGTCCACGGGCCATCGGCCTTTGACGAAACGAAAGTCGTCACCGAAACGAACGCGCCCTGTTTACCGGCTTCAGCGTCAATCGGCTCGGCGACTTCGCGGATGTAACGGTTGTATTCTTCGAGCTTCCCCAGTTTAGCCTTCCAGTGATAAAGCACGGCGATGGTGCCGCTGGGCTGTTGCGCTTGCGCGGTTTGAAGCTGCCCACTGACCGATAAAGCCAGCCACAAAACGGTGAGCAAAAGTTTGGTTTTCATATGGTTCGTTCCTAAACGATGGGGCGTAATCGCCGCCAGTTACATTCCCTGCTATAAGGCCGATGATTTCGGCATCATTCTGCTCGGCCTGCATTGGCTGGCTGACCTTGCTAGGCCGGAAACGTCACCCATCCGCCGCTTTCAACCGACTGATTCGCCATCAGAATCGTAGCGCAATCCATCAGGCCTACATTCACATCGCAAATCGTTTTCGCGTCTTGCCGCCGCACGTGGTCAACGAATGACACCAATTCATCGCGCGTATCACTCCCTTCAGGCCCTTCGGCAATGTCTATCTCGAACGGCGCACCGCGATGCGCCCACGGATCGTTCGACAGCTTCAGCGTCTTGCCCGCCGTGACAACCGCTGCGTTCGCGTCCGCCGCGTTTCCGCCGCCTTCCCAAGCGACAACGTCCGTGCCTTTTTCCTGAAAGAGCAAGCCCTTCGCGCTGGTCAGATACAAGCTGCCCTTCGTACCCATAATCAATTCCGCTGCGCCTTCATAAGCGTTGTTGCAGAGCGACGAATAGTGCGCGCGCACCGTATAGGGCTGGCCTTTCGCATTTTTCAATTCGTATTCATAAAGGCACGAAATGTTGTCATAAACTTCGCGGCCATCGCGGAAGTATTCAATGCCGCCCGATGCGATCACTCGTTTGGGATGCGCGCCGAGAAACCAGTTGGCGACATCCATCTGATGGCTGCCGAGTTCGGCCATCAATCCGGCGGAATAGGCTTTATACAAACGCCAGTTAAGCTTGCGTTCGAGCTTCGTCCAACTCGCATCAGACTGGGGAACTGGAACCGGACGCCGCCACGAATTGTTGCGATGCCATTGCGCCTTGATCGAACTCACTTGCCCGATCATCCCCGCCACAACCATCGCCTGCGCCTGCTTATAAATTGCATTCGCGCGGCGTTGCAGCCCAACTTGAAAGACGCGCTTTGACGCGGTGACTTGCGCGGCGAGCTTCTTCGCTTCGGCGACGGTGTAACACATCGTCTTTTCGAGAAAGACATCGCAACCCGCCGCCAGACAATCCGAAGCAACTTGGTAATGCAGATACAACGGCACGGCGATGACGATAGCTTGGGGTTTGAGTTCATCAAGCAGCTTGCGATAGTCACTGAACGTTTTTGCCTGCGGCCCAGCGTATTTCGCGCCTTGCTCCAGATGCGGCGGGTAGTCATCGCATACGCCAACGATCACGGCGTCATCAATGGTCGTGAGTGCGCGAATCAAATCAGAGCCGCGTCCGCCTGTGCCGATAACGGCGACGCGAATCGGCGCATCATCGGCTTGCGATAACTTACTCGCAGCCAACGTGGCCGCGGCAGATTCTAAAAACGTGCGGCGGGTCAGAGACATAAGCGGACGGAAAAATAGGTACAGAAAAATAAAACTGTTTCGCGTCAGTCAGCGGCGACTTCGATCCAGTGGGCGGTGATGTCTAGTTCTTTGTGTTGCTCAACATAATGCAGTGCTCTCGTTTTGCCCATCGCCAGCAACGCGGTCGAATAAATCTCAGCTTCGGTCGCACTCGCCGCCAACACGTAACAAGCGTCGTTGCCGGTGAGCGGTTCGTGCGTGGGTGGGTTCATTACATCTGATTGCATCTGTTCAGCGTGCCGCACCGCTGAACACGAAAAGCCCATA
>JAYSVR010000047.1:0-27725 GCA_043718445.1 Acidobacteriota bacterium
GGGCATAAACAAAGCGGCGATGCGATTCAACTGCGCCGCACCACTACTCTCTTAGAAGCGATCACGAAAGCGGCATTAAGCAACCGACTCAGGATCAAAAGAGCAAAAAAGCAAATCTCAATTTTTCAGGAGCGTATATGAATTCATTCAGGGGGGGACGACGCCCCATGAGACCGGGTGGCGGCGGCTACCAAGGCGGTGGTCAGGGCGGCGGCTATCAAGGCGATGGTCAGGGTGGCGGCGGTCAAGGAGGCGGCTACCAGGGCGGCGGTCAGGGTGGCGGCTACCGCGGTGGCGGTGGCGGCTATCAGGGCGGCGGCGGTGGCTACCAAGGCGGCGGTGGTGGCTACCAAGGCGGCGGCAGACCGCCTAACAAATTTGGCGGCAGGCCACCGTTCGGCGGCAAACGTAAAAAGTTCGTTAAGAAAAAGAAACCGCCGAGGCGTATACCACTTTTGCCGCCCGTAAATACGATTGAGTACACAGGGCAAGAGGCACTCTATTTCAAGACGTTGATGGAGCAGGAAATTCCCGTGGTGTTGAAGCTGACATCGGGCGAATTAGTGCGCGGTTACGTGCGCTATTACGACAAAGACACGTTCAGCTTTTTCCCCGGCGACGGCAGTCCGAAGATGTTCGTGCGCAAAACCGGCGTGCGTTATCTTTACGAGGAACCTGCCGAAGAAACTGCGAAATACGAAAAGCCGTCACTCGTAGAAACTCAGGATGCGAATTACGTTGAGGAAATTCTCGCAGATGACGAGGAGGAGTACGAAGACGACGAAGAATTCGAGGATGATGACGAAGAATTCGACGACGAGGATGAAGAAGAAGATGAAGACGACGAAGAGTTTGACGAAGACGACGAGGAGTACGACGAGGATGAAGAGGAGGAAGAGGCAGCACCGCCGCCACCTCCTGTAAAAGCTGCGCCTGCTCCGCGCGCTCCACGAACGGTGAAAAAGTAGTTTCGAATACTCTCGCTACCAAACAAACCGGCAAGCAAACTCATTAACGAATGAGTTTGCTTGCCGGTTTTTTTGCATCGTGGTTTGGCGTTTGCTCGGAAGTTGTGTCGAGACAAGGCAGGCGTTTTTCTGTGCGATCAGTTGACCGAGCCAGGCAGCCGTTTATCGAGTTCTTGAAAAACCCCTGCGTTACGCCAAAGGTCGCGGTTGCCGATCACGTAAAGAGCTTCTTTGGCGCGGGTAACGGCGACATTTAACAAATTTGGCTGTCCGCCTGCCCAATTACGCGCGCCCATTTGTGCGGGTTCAGGAGCGCCAAGTACGAGAATGACCGCCTCAGCTTCCCGTCCTTGTGCTGTATGCACCGTTCCGATGCGCTCGTAAATCCATTTTTCTTCCTTTTGTTCGCTCATCCAGTTTTTGAGGACGCCACTATTACGAACCATCTCTCGTAATCCATTGGCTACTGCGACGAAAGGAGAAATGAGGTAAAGATCAGGCACAGGCGTGACGTTATTTTCCGCCAAGTATTTAAGTGCTTGTAAGGCGATCTTACCTTCTTCTTCACACCACTTGTCTTGCCCGCTGCCAGTAACATGCACCCAAGCAGAAGGACCGAGTACGTCACGGATGATTGACTGTCTCGTCGGTGTGGCAAACACCATCAATCCTGAATATGCGATGTTGTTTGAGATCGTGAACATCGGCTCTGCGCAGCGACGATGCACAAGTAAAGGAGCGCCGACCTTTCGGCTGCCGAACTGGTTCTCAAATTCGCTGGAATAAGTAGAAGCTGAATCGGCGAGCGTTTGCACTGATGACATTGGGGCAGCGTAGCATTCAGCTTTCACTTTGAACTCATGGCAAATCGCATGAGTCAATTGTTCAGGTAACGATACGACGGGTTCGATTTGCATCGGGTCTCCAACCACGATGGCCCGACGAGTATGCATAATTGCGCCAACAGCCGCTTGCGGTAATGCCTGACCAGCTTCATCTATTAACAGCCAGCCCAGGCTTTCACAGGGTAACTTGCCGAGCATCCGATTGACTGAGGCGAAGGTTGTCGAAACCAATGGGACAACCAAAAAGAGCGAAGACCATAGATATGGCAACAGAGCTTGCTGAGCCGGGTTAGGAAGCGTTTGCGTCGTGAAGTAGTTCATCAACACACCAAGATTGTGACGTAGTGGCTTGGCTGCTGCGTCTATGAATGCTCGGTGTAAATCCATGGCCGCGATAAACACCTCATCGCGTACACGTTGCACATCTGCTCGAAACCACGGTGTTTGCTTATGCAGCTCGTTGTGGTCTAACGCAAAGAAAGAATTGTCAGTGAACTGAATGCCATCTTGCTGCTTTGCCTTATCAATGCGGGCTTGAGCCTGTTGATGCGCCTTTTGAGCCGCTTCCCACGCTGACTTGGTGACCTTTATGGTTTGCTGGATGCTTTGATAGCTCGCTTCACAATTTTTTCGGTGGGTTTCTGCTTGAGTGTATAACGAGTCAGCGTCGTGGTACCGAGAACTAAGTTCTGTTTGTTTGACAGCCCACGCGCGAGCAGTGCTGGTTCGGAATAAGCGCGCCCAAAATCCCGGCTTGTTCGTTTGGTGAATCTCTATGGCCTTTGTTGCGAGTTGGAGTCTTTTGCGCGCTTCTTCTTCGGCTTGTACTGAAGTAATAGTTTCGGCCTTTAATTGCGGCTCATCTTCAATGGCTTTCGCGCAGGCATTTTGTGCGGCGACTTCTGCTTGTGCCAGCGATGGCAGTTGGGTCATATCCCTATGAAGGCTCTCTAGCCAAGATTGAGCTTGGCGGCTTTTTTTGAGTGCCTCCGTAAAACGTGAGCGAGCTTGTTGCCAACGTAATAATGCTGCCGCGTGAGTCAATGGCGGGTCTTCTGCGGAAATGATGCGCGGAGGACGTTGTATTGGCTGCCCAGTCGTGGGATCAGGGACAGCGATATTTTCAATGACTCCTCTTGAGATGGTGCGTAAGTACCGCTGCAAGCCAGTATCATCGTTCCACCAAAATCCTTGTTTGAAGTTCGAGCGGTTTTGGGCATTGCCTAAAACCGCAGCGATAGCACCCCATGTTTCTGTCTTATGAAGCGCATCAGAAAATGTTTTGAAGTAGCGTAACTCAGATGCCTCACTGGCGATTGCCGTGAGTGCTGGCAATTCAGCACTTACATTCTCAACGGCTTTGTTATTTGATGAGGCGACAACCATTTCAAACCCGCGCAATGTCGAGTCAAGTTGGTAAAGGTGCAGCCACGCACCTCCGCCAACGTTGATTCTTTGCCCGGAATGGATGAAGGCTTGTTCTGGATCATCAAACTTGGACATTGCTTCGGCACGCGCTGTCACCACGCCCGCAACGATGTCGCGTAACAATGTCGTTTTACCTGTACCGGGCGGGCCGTTGATGCCTAGCAAGCCGCCGGATTTTGTTTCATCGAAGGCTAAATTGACTGCGGCCTGTTGCAGCAATACGAGCGGATGCCTTCCGGGGGCAGGCCATCGAGAGGTTGGTGTGAGGCCGGGGCTAACGGCTCTTGTCAATGCGCTCTTGTCCTTGAGCAGATCACCACCGACACGAGGTTTTTCAATACCGAGATAGCGTAGCAGGTTTGGAGGCGCACAATTTGCCGTAACAAGTTTTTGCGCCAGCGCCAAATCAGTCAGATAAAAGCTGTTGAGTAACAGAGTTTCTGGCGGCTCTTGGTTCCTGTAATAAACGTAAGACTTGATAGCGAATGTAGGCGGCTCAAGCCATGCTGGTGGCAAGCCTAGTTTGGCAATCAGAGCGAGATAGGCGGCTTGAATGTGTGCGGCTGTGAGAGGCTCCCCATCAGCTTGGCTCAACTCTTTCGCTACAATCTTGATAAGCTCTGTCTCGACCGAAGGCCATTTTGATAAATCGTCCAGTTTACCGTTTAGCGCGGTCATCACGCCCCAACCAAAACTCGAAACACCAATGCTTGATGAGCCAACCAGCTTCCCATCTTTATCCACAATGATGACAGCCAAAGCCGCGTTCTTTTTTTCGGTTGAGCCGTTTGGGTTGTTACCGGGGTATTTCGTAAGGAGCGCTCCGAAAGCGGGTTGTAATTTGAGAGAGCCGAGTACGATTTGGTAATAGAGCTTCTTTCCTGGCAACCCTCCGCCCCCGCCCACCCACGGTAGAATTGCTTTGTCCAACCATGCGACAAGGCTTTGTACTCCGCCCGCCAGAGCTATGGGGTCTTTGAAGGATTGGGGCGAAAGCACTTCTAACGCTGTCCACGCTGTGAGAATGGCAGAGGGCTTCCCATCTGAAGGAGTCACCACTGTGCCTGATACTTCTGTTGAGTTCGATTCGTTTGGTGGCTTGGGTTGCTGCTTTATTGGGGACGGCGTTGGCGTGGCAGGTCTTTGTGATAATACGGATAGGCGGCCTTCGACTTGTTGGCGTAAAAGCTTTGCACTCTTTGTCGTTCGATGCGTTAGTTCGTGTCGCAATATTTTTAGCTGCGTTACGTTGTTGTTGTGGTTGCTAAAAAACGCCTTTAGCGGCGCAATCGAATATTGGATAAGTGGTCGTGGCATATTGGGGGATAGTGCGGTTAACCCATAAGTATTTTTAACGCATCAATCCGCGCAGTCATTTCGGCAGGCGTAAGTCGTTTGAATCGCTCAGGCAACATCGAACGCGAAGTCGCTTCGCGGGCGGCGACGAGTTCCTGATATTCGATGGCTTGTTCGTCGCGCGCGGGAGTGAATTCAAACGCGGCGTTGGCGAGATGGTCTTGCGTGATGGCTTTGCTGCCGGCGAGGCGCGCGAGGCGGCGGGCGCGAATCAAAATGGATTCGATGTCGGCACCCGAAAGGTGTTGCTGGTTTTGCGTGATAGGCATCCAGTCGGTGATGGAGTGTGTGAGTTTGAGTTTGCGCGCCATCGCGGTGGCAATGGCTTCGCGGTCAGCGGGTGTTTCGGGATAGAAGAGCGCGATGTGTTCTTCGCAACGGCCTTGCCGTTTTAAGTCAACGGGCAAGCGGTCGGGACGCGAAGTCATCAAGATCCACAGGATTCTGCCGCGATTCGCCGTATTGCTCATCGCGGCGGCGATCTTCGAAAAGACGCGGCTGTTCGTACCCGAATCGCCGTCGGTTTCGCGGTTGCCCAAAGCGGCGTCGGCTTCGTCAATCAGCACGACGATGGGCGCGAGCGTTTGTAACAGGTTGAGAATCTTTTCGAGATTGGCTTCAGTCGAACCGACCCACTTGTCGCGGAAGTTTTTGAATTCGACGACGTTCAGGCCGCAATCTTTGGCGAAGCATTCGGCGAGGAACGTCTTGCCCGTGCCCACCGGCCCGCACATCAGGATGCCCATCGGCGCATCTTCGGTGTTGCCGGTCTTGATGGTTTGCGCGATGTCGCGCAGATAACTTTTCGCGCCGTCCAAACCGCCTACGTTTTCCAAGCCGTAACGCGGCGTGACGAATTCGATGAGTCCCGCGCATTCGGCCTCGATGATTTCTTTTTTCTTGAGCCGCACGTCTTCATAGGTCAACCCGTCGTCCGATTCGCGCGCGGCGCACAGCAGCGCACGCAAATGTACGAGGTTGATGCCGCTGGTTAAGGCCGCGAGTTGTTCGGGTTTCATCTCGACCTTTTGAATCGGGAAGGTCTTGAGGAAGTCCTGCAAATAGGCCAATCGCTGAGCTTCGTCGGGGTAAGGAATCTTGACCGATGCGAGGCGCGAGTTTTCACGGATGCGCGCGTGTACGTCAGACAGCGACTCGGCAATCATCAAGACCAGATTGTCGGTATCCATCAGCCGCGCGCTCGTCAGCCAGCGTTGCAACGTGACGAGCGTCGTGCGGTCTTCGCCTGAGAGATAACTGATCTCACCCGCCGGAAAAATCGTTTCGAGAAAATTCAAAATCACGGCTACGCGGTCGCCGTGATAGAGAAAGCGTTCGATCATCGGCAAGGCTTTGGCGGGATCGCGCGGCAACTGGCTGGCGTTCTGAATGTTTAACAACGGATCGGCGACTTTTTGTTGTGCGATGAAAGCGCGCATCGTTTCGTCGCTGTCGAAAGTGATGCCTTCGCTGCGGTTGTAAAGCACGATGCGCTTATTGCCCAGCACAGCGTTTTGCAAGAAGCCCAGCAGCGATAAATAGCTCTGACCGTGGCGCGTCAGATCATAAACATTGTTATGCAGCAGAAAGTGATTGGCTTCGCCTGCGCGGTATTTGCGGGCGAAATCGTTTGCCCAAGTGGGCAGTTGTGCGGCGGTGTTGAGCGAGTGGGTCATCTGGAAGTGAAAAGTGAAAAGTGAAAGGTGAACAGTGAAAGACATAAACTGGGTGAGCTTTCTCAGCGCCTTTCACTCTTCACTTTTTATTTTGCCGTGGCGGGAAATTCAAAAGTGAGCAAGCCGTTAATCGGTTGCGGGTTTTGCGCGAACAGGGTGGGAGCGAATTCCCACTGACGCGCAGCGGCGACGGCGGCTTCGTTCATTTCAGGAAAGCTGGAAGTTTGCGTAATCGCGTTCGTGATTTTGCCCGTGGGCGCGATTTCTACGCGCACCTGAATTTTGCCGCCTAAGCCAGGCTGTTTGAGCGTGACCGGAATCACGGGTTGCACCTTTTTCGTCGCATCGTTTTGCAAGGCGACGGAATCGCGATCACCGAAAAAGCGCGTTGCGGGAGTGGGTTTTTCGAGTTCGACTGAAAAGGCGAACAGCAGGATTACGTCTTGATTGGCGTAACGCGCGACCGGCGCGCCTTTGCGCAAATACCCTACGTAATATTCGCCCGAAAGTTTGTAAGAGCGCATGGCAAAGAAATAGGTTTTACCGCTTTCAACTTCCGTGGATTGCAGCGCCAGGGTGACAGGGAAAGAAGTGCCTGCTTGAAATCGGTTCACTTCGGCAATGAGGGTCGTGGCGGGCTTGTCGCCTTCGCCAGGGCTTTGCGCGCCATTGAGCAACAGGTCGAGCGTACTCACTCCCATTTGCCCCAGCTTGATGATTTGCGGTTTCGCGGTGCGATAAACGCGCGGTGTCGCAGTGGTCAGCAACGCAGGCGTAAAACCCGGATAAGTTTTTTTGAGGCTAGCGATCCATTTGGTTTCGTCGGTGTAATTGGCCGTCGAAACGCGAAAGACCTGATCGGAAGGTTCTTGATATTGACCGTGTGTGGCGCTCAGTTGAAAGACGCGCGCCGTCACGTAAATCGGCATAATCGGATCAATTGCTTGCTCGGCAGTTTGGGTGAAGCCGGTAATAGCAAACACGTTCAGCAAAGCGAAAAACAGAATAGCGCGTGGAATGAAATGGCGGTACAGCATGATTTGAACTCCGTGGGAAAAAGCCTGAGCCATAAGGCTCGCAGCTCAAAACGATTAACCAAATTCAGTGGGATTCAGCGACGTTCAGCGGCAAATGACGGACGCAATTGCGCCGCTTCACGATTGAGGGAGTCGAGTTGCGTCATGACCGGGGCGGTTTCCTGCAAGATGCCGCGCGTGACTTCGATTTGCGAAAGCAGTCCGTCGAAATCAAGCGTAGCAATGTGTTCGGGCGTAGGCATGGTGACGACCTGATCGTTCACCAAGCCGAAAAAGTTTTCGATGGTTTGCAATTGGGCTTCGACGCGCTTGACGCTTTTTTCGATGTCGTCAAAGGTCTGCAAACGGCGGCGCAGAATTTCTACGTTTTTTTCGTGCAGCGGTTTAGTCGCGTCATCGGCTTGTTGCCAGGTGCGTTCAGCTTGCCGCGCCTGATTCTCGACGGCTTGCCGATTGATCGAACGCAGATGCAGCTTGCGGCGGCGATATTCATCCAGCAAATCAACAAAGGCTTCCCAGGTGGTTTCGAGTTCGCGCAGTTGTGGCGGTTCTTCTTCGAGGCGCGTGAACTTTTTGAAATTGCTGCCGATCTGGTTTTTCATCCAGCTCAGATATTCGACGGCTTCGCGTTCGCGCGGGTCGAAGGTCTTGATTAACTCCATGCGCTTTTGTTTGCGCACCTCGTCAAGCAGTCCGCGATTGCGGTTTTGAATGACGCGACGATAAAAGCTGGAGCCGGGAACCGTAGCGAGATAAGCGCCTTCGGCCAATAGTCCCGCGCCCACCACCCAAGTCGGATCAATGCCGCTGGTCACGGCGGCAACTGCGCCAATGCCCGTGAGCAGCAACCCCGCGACATTCACCGACTCCTTAAATGCTTCTTTCCAATAATAGGGTTTCTGATCCATTTGGTTAGTGACTGTAGTGGCTCGTGGCTCGTGGCTTTTCTAAACCAGCCACGAGCCACTAACTACTACTCTGCAATTTTTCTGCGTTCGGGATTCATCTCAGCCGCGCCGAGGGTTTTCTCGACGTTGATGACGGGAGCGCCTTCGCCCAGGACGTTGGCGGGTTGGGCGGGCGCGAGTCCCATCTGTTGTTTGTAAGCGAGCAAAGCGTCCTGCGCTTCGATTTCGGCCATGCTGCGATCAATGGTTTGCATACGTGAGTCGAGTCCGGTCGAAGCCAGTTCGGCTTTGGCTTCGGCAGAGGCGACGCGGTTGGCGATCTTTTCGCGCATGTCGTCGAAGGTTTGCGACGTATCGCCGACCTGAAAGCTCGCCATCGTTTGCGCGACGCGCTCCTGCATTTGCGCCTGCCGATTCGAAGCGATGAGTTGCATGGCTTCGGCTTTCTTGCGCTCGAATTGCAGCATGTAATTGTCGAGGTGTTCTCTCGCTTTAGTCGAATTAACTTTGGCTTGTCCGTGTAATTGTTTGGTGGTTTCGAGTCCGCGTTGCGCGGTTTGTAATTGCGCGATCAGCGTGGTGGCGATGGCGTCTTCGCCGACGCGGATGGCTGCTTTGATTTTGCTGTCGAGTTGCACGACCAGATTTTGATTTTTCTCAATGTCTGCCGCCAGGCGTTTTTCGTTCGCCATGATCATGGCTACGTTAGATTGCAACTTGGGCACTTCGTCGCGCATGTCGCGCAGCAATTGTTGCAGGATCAATTCCGGGTCTTCTGCGTCTGAAATGATACCGCCGAAAATTGAGCGAAGCAGCCGCTTGAAACGAGTCCACATGAGTTTAAGGTTCCTTATCGAATTGGTTGGGGTCGTATTGCCCAAAGTAGGGAAAATCTTTTCCCAAAAATCTTTTCCAAAAATCTTTCCCAAAAATCTTTCCCAAAAATCTTTGACGATACGTCGTTACTTTGGATGAAGTTTCATTCCGTTGTGAAAAACGCGCGCAGTATACCAGCGGCTCTGAGCCTTGTCACTCACGGCTCCGCGCAGTTTCATGCGATTGGCGGGCGTTGTTACCAAGGGTTTTTTTGCGGCTGCCTCCCGCGCGGAATTGCTCGCCGGGCATTCGTTGAGCAAGCCTCGATTTTCAGAGCGCGTGAAAATAATGCTTCTGGTTTTTCCTAATCTGCTGGTATATTCCTCGCCGTATCCCAGCATTCCTTCCATTAGCTCGCATCCTGTGAGCAGACGCATTACCCGAACAGGTGGCTTATGAAAGCAGAAATGGTGAATGGTTCGGTGATTGGCAATTACCGCGTACAGCAAAAGCTGAACGAAACAGCCGACTTTATCTTATTTAGCGGTAAGACCCTTGATACTGGTGACACCGAACAGGATGTTTTGCTCAAGGCGATGCGTCAGCCGCCCGCCTTGATTCGTTTGGCGCTGCCTGATTTTCAGGGACGTACCACGCGCTTCATGCAATTGCGCCATCCGCATCTGTGCGCGGTGCGCGAAATCCTGCGCGACGAAAACGCCTTTTACATCGTGACCGAAGTGCAGCGCGGACAGCCGCTCAACGAAGCGTTAGCCCAGAAGAAACAGTTTCCTCATTCAGCCGCAGTCGTTTTGATTGCGCAGTTGCTGAAATTGCTCGAATACCTGCATCAGCAAAAGGTCAATTGCCTTGATTTGCGTCCGTCGAATCTTTACCTGAGCGACGATCACAGTTTGCAACTGGCCGATGCCGGATTGATTCAATTGCTGTCGCTCGAAAACCAGACGACCGCGCCCGAAACCGTCAGTGCGTTGGAATACACCGCGCCTGAACGTATTCTTTACAGCAAGATTTTGGGCACCAAAGTTGATGCGCGCGCCGACCTTTATGCCGTCGGGGTATTGTTTTATGAACTGTTGACCGGGCAACCACCGCTGCGAGCTGAGAGCCGCGAGAACATGATTCGCGCGCAAATCGAAACCGTACCGTTGCCGTTGAGTTCGCTGGTTGAGGGAGTTCCCGCCCCGATTGAACAAGTGATTTTTCGCGCGCTCGAAAAATCGCCTGAACGCCGCTTCGCCGCCGCCGAAACCATGCAAACGGCTTTGCGGCGCGCGCAGGCTCCTGAAGCCAGCCTGGCTCCGCTCGAACCTTCGCTAGCCTTTCTGATGGAATCGTTGCAACTGGCGGATGGGCCTTCGGTCTCGTCTCCCGCTGTAGCCATGCCGCCCCGCAGAGTAACGGGCGAACTTAAGATCGGCACAGTCACAGGCTCGCTGGCGAATACCGGCTCGAACACTGCCCTCCCTTCAGCCAAACTGCCTACGCTCAAAGTGGCGCAGGCTGAAGACGCCGCCGCTCACGAAACGCCTGCGCTTGAACCGCACGAAGTGCCTACGCTTCGGCCACGCGGACAATCTGCGCCGCTGGATACACCCGCCGCAACGAAGCCTGCTCCCGTTACGGCAGCAGAGCCTGACGCATCGGAACTGGCCGCTGAAATGCCGTCAGAAATGTCAGCGATGTATGACAACGACGCGAGCATCTTTAATGACTCGATCACAGAACCGTTGAGCTTCGATGAGCAGGATTTGGAACCGCTGCCTTTCGTTTCTGAATCGCGTCGCGCCGCCGAAACGCAAGCGGAAGAAAAAATTACGCTCAATGATTTGTTTCCGCCCAACGTCGAGGCGTCGGCTACGGTCGAGATCGAGATACTGCCTGAATCCATCATCATGGTTGAGCCGGACGATGACCGCGCCTTTGATGAATTGCGTTCGACGATGTTGCCGCGCAGTTGGCAGCGCAAGGCCATGTATGCCGCAGCAGGCATGGGGCTGATGTTGCTGGTCGGTTGTTCGGTTTATTGGATGGCGCGGCCTGCGACGACGCCGCTTATGCAACACGCGCAACCAGCAGTGAGTTTGCCCACGGCTACACCGACGGTTTCTGCCACGATACCGGCCAGTGTTTCCACAGCGGCTTCGACAGTGGCGGTTGAACCGGCCAAAGTCGCTACGCCTTTGCCCACGCCGAAACCGTCGCCTACGCCGAAACCGTCGCCGACACCGAAACCGACTCCAACCCCGAAACCGTCGCCTACGCCGAAACCAACTGCAACGCCTAAGCCGTCGCCTACGCCGAAACCGTCGCCGACCCCCAAGGCGCAATCAACGGCGGTAGTTCGACCGCCTGATAAATCTGCGCGTGATAAACCTGCGAAAGTAAAACCCGCAAAGTCTTCGCTCTTGGTTGAAAAGGAACACCGCAAACGCGCCATCCTGAATTCGCTGACTCAATAATTTTTGCTTGTCTGAACTTGAGGTGATCTATGCCTAACGCAAAGTCCATTACATCTTCGTTGTTTGTCAGCGTCGCGTTGACGCTGGGTGCAGCAGTGCCACAACTGGCTAGCCCTAACGATTACGCGGCGGCTGAACGCATGCTGTCTGCTTATTTTTCCGATACGTCGGGCAAACGGAATTCGCCCAAATCGCCCAGCAAGCCCATCAGCCTGACGGCTTTGCAGAAAGCCCTGAAAGTCGCCGTCGGCGGCAGCACTGAAAAGTTGCGCAAGGAACTGATGGCTTTCATCGTCGAGCGCGTCAACTTGCACGGCGTAGACTTTTCGTTAAGCGCTGATGACGAAGCCAGCTTGCGGCAAGCCGGAGCTTCTGATGAATTGCTGACCGTGCTGCAAAACAAAACGCGCGAACGGGCGCTACGCCTTGAAGAGCAAGACTGGCAAGCCCGCGCACAAAGCCGTCAGCCCGAAGTCTTTCAAGCCTTTCTCGACCAATATCTGACGAGCCGTTTTGCCGACGCGGCGCGCGCACGGCTTGAAACGCTGCATTGGCAACGCATTCAAGACAGCCAACAGGCCGACGATTTCACGCAATTCATCACGGCTTATCCGAACAGTGAAAACGTCACGACCGCTCAGGCGCGCATCGAAACGCTGGCTTGGCAAAAGGCGCAAGCGAGCGGCCGTGCGCAGGATTTCACCGACTATCTGAACGCTTATCCGCACGGCGCGTTCGTCGCTTCGGCCCAACAGCGCCGCGCGCAACTCGCGTGGGAAGCGATCAAACAAAGCAACCAAATCGAGGCGTTCACCACCTTTGTCGAACAACATTCGCCAGGCCTTTTGCCCAACCCATTAATTGACGCCGCGCGCATTCGCATTGAACAGTTGCGGTGGGAAGCCACGCTGGCGAGCGGCAAGCAAAAAGATTTAGAGAATTATTTGCAGCAATATCCGCAAGGCCATTTTGCGGCGGCGGCCCGCGAACGGATTGACCAAATCGAGAATCCGTCGAAGTACGTCAAAAAATTCGATGACGAAGGCGCACTCAAACCGCTGCGCGTCAGCGAAGAAGAATTGCGCGAAGCCCTCGTTCACGAAATCAAACCGAAGCCGCTCTCTAACGCCCCGCGCGAAAAGTTCGTCAAGGTACGCATCGTCCTCTCAGAAACCGCCGCCATTAAATCCGTAGAGTTTGTCAGCGGATCGCGTTCACTTTCTGCCGCCGCGCTCCTGCTCGTACAGCAATGGAAGTTCCGTCCCGTCAAACGCTTCGACTTACCTCTCACCGTCGAAGGCATTCTGACATTGCAGTTTCCCGCTTCAGAAAGTGAAAAGTGAAAAACGGTAGAAGCTTATAGCCGCTATCACTTTTCACTTTTCACTTGATCGTGGTCGCTATTCCAAACGCGGAGCTTTCAGCTACAATCCGCGCGCTTTCTCAATCCAAACCGAAGCGACCCAATCATCATGCAAAATTCAACTGATCCCCCGACTGTTGCGACGCCGAGTAAGAGCTATGCCTATTACGCTCTGACGACGCTCACGCTGCTCAACCTGCTCAATTACGTAGACCGTTACATCTTTGCGGCGTTGATTCCTTACATCAAAACCGACACGGGCTATAACGACGCGCAGCTTGGTTGGGTAGGCAGCGCCTTCACGATTGTTTATACGGTGTGTTCGCCGCTGTTCGGCTATCTCGGCGACCGCTATCGGCGCGGACGTTTGGTGGCTGCTGGCATCGTGATCTGGAGCCTCGCTACGGCTGGTGCCGCCCTCGCCGCGAACTTCTGGCAACTGCTGATTTCGCGCACGGCGGTTGGCGTAGGCGAAGCGAATTACGCGACGATTGCACCCGGCTTGCTGTCAGATTTTTTCATCAAGGCGCGACGCGGCATGGTGATGAGCATCTTCTTTGCCGCGATTCCCGTTGGTACGGCTATCGGTTATTTGAGCGGCGGATACCTCGGCGCACCCGAACGGCTGGGCTGGCGGAATACGTTATTGCTCGTAGGGCTGCCCGGTTTGCTGACCGCGTTTGCCGCCTGGTTCATGCGCGAACCTACACGCGGAGCCATGGACGTTGTCGGGGACGAAGATGCGGGTAAAGACGCACAAGCGCCCGTCAGTTGGTGGGAAAGCCATCGCATCTTGCTCGCTAATCGCGGCTATGTGTTTGCGTCATTGGGTTACGCGGGAAGTACGTTTGCGCTCGGCGCATTGGTTTTCTGGGCGCCTGAATGGCTCAGGAGCGACAAAGGACTCACTGCCGAACAAGCCAATACCGTGTTGGCGCTGTGTGCCATCGGCGGCGGCTTTTTAGGTACGATGCTCGGCGGCGTTATCGGCGACTGGCTGGGCAAGCGCATCAAAGGCGCTTATTTCTGGGTCTGTGCCGCCAGTTGCATACTCGCCGCGCCCTTCGCTTTCGCCGCCGTCATAGCGCATGACCGCACGACGTTGACCGTATGTATTTTCATCAGCATGACGCTCGTCTTTATCGCCAACGGCCCCGTGAACGCGCTGCTCGTCAACCTCGTAGCCCCTCACATGCGCACCAGCGCGATTGGTTTGTCAGTGGTCACTATTCATCTTTTAGGCGACGGCATCTCGCTCACCTTAGTCGGCGTCATCTCGACTTGGCTGAAAAATAATCAAGCCACGCTGCCCGGTTTCGTCACCAGCATCGGACAACTCGTAGGGCTGACGCCGGGCGTACATACACTTTCGATGGCGCTGCTCATCATGCCGGTCGCGCTGGTCGTAGGCGGCGTTTTATACGCTTGGGGCTTGCGCACCAGAGAAGGCCAACAGGTTTAGTTATTATTCCCCGCTCTCGAAACGAAAGAAAAAAATCATGACTTATTACCTCAAGCTCTATCTGGTTACGCTGATGGCTTTTTTTGCCATTGATATAGTTTGGCTAGGCTTGATAGCGCGCCCGTTTTACCAGAAACATCTAGGTTTTCTTTTGGCTCCTCATCCCAATTGGACAGCGGCGATTGTTTTCTATTTGCTGTTTATCTTGGGCGTTTTGGTGTTTGTCGTAGTGCCGGGCTTGCGAGCGGATTCGCTCAAAAGCACTTTGCTGCACGCGGCTTTGTTTGGGCTTATCACTTATGCCACTTATGACTTGACCAATCACGCTACGGTTAAAGACTGGCCTTTGGTGGTCACGGTCGTTGATCTGATTTGGGGGACGGTGTTAAGCGTGGCAGTCAGCCTTGCCAGTTTTAAGGCAGGCAAGTGGTTGAGTTAACGCCACTCCGCCGTCTTTGCCTAATTTCTGTGTCCACCTATAATCCGCGCACCGATTCACATTCCATTCACTTTTGAGGCAAACATGAAACAGGCATTTCGCTTGGGCTGCGTGTTGTTACTATGGCTGACGGGCGCGCGTGCGAGTGCCCCGATACATAAGACGCAGCAGGTGCAACTGGCGGCGCGGCTCAATCCGCAAATCGAAAAGATCGTGCAGGAAATTTCAGCGGCGAATATCGAAGCGACCATGCGCAAGCTGGTGAGCTTCGGCACGCGGCATACGTTGTCTGATCAAGAGAGTCCGACGCGCGGCATTGGCGCGGCGCGGCGTTGGATCAAAAGCGAATTCGATAAATATAGTGCGGCATCGGGCGGACGGTTGGTCGTGACCGAAGACGAGTTTATTCAACCGGCGGGCGGACGCATTCCGCAACCGACGAAGCTGGTGAATGTGGTGGCTACGTTGCCGGGTACGACGGCGCCCAGTTCGCAGGGGAAAGATCGAATGGTAGTCGTGAGCGGGCATTACGATTCATGCGTGTGTTCGCAAAGCATGACTGATGGCGAGAGCGATGCGCCGGGGGCGAGCGATGACGCTTCGGGCACGGCGGCGGTGATGGAAATGGCGCGCGTGATGTCGCAATACCAGTTCGATGCGACGATTGTTTTTATGACTGTGCCCGGTGAAGAGCAGGGCTTGCTGGGCGCGCATCATTGGGCTGAAGACGCGAAAACGAAAAACCTGAACATCGCCGCGATGTTCACCAACGACATCATCGGGAACACTTTGGGAGGCAACGGCGTGAGAGACAATCGCCGCGTACGCCTGTTTTCAGAAGGCGTGCCCTCAAGTGAATCTGAAGCAGCAGCGCGTGCGCGGCAATCCGTCGGTGGTGAGAACGATGCGTCTTCGCGGCAGTTGGCGCGTTACGTCAAAGAGGTCGGCGAACGTTATGTGAATAACTTTGAGGTCACGCTGGTCTTTCGTCGTGACCGTTACGGACGCGGCGGCGATCACAACGCATTTTTGCAACGCGGTTTTGCCGCCGTGCGTTTCACCGAACCGAACGAAGATTTCACGCGCCAGCATCAGAAAGTCCGCAAAGAAAACGGCATCAAGTACGGCGACGTATTGGAGATGACCGATCCGGCTTACATCGCGCAAGTCACGCGCGTCAATGCTTCTGCATTGGCAAGTATGGCGCTGGCTCCTGCGCCGCCAAGTGCGGTGAGTTTCAAATCGGCGCGGCAGGAATACGACACACGACTGACGTGGCAGGCTGCGACAGACGCAGACATCGCGGGCTATCGCATCGTCTGGCGCGAGACTTATCAACCGTTCTGGCAACGCAGCGTCGAAATCGGCAACGTGAATGAATACGTGTTAAAAGGCTTGTCGAAAGACGATTACTTTTTCGCCGTGCAAGCCTTAGACAAAGACGGCAACGCGAGCGTGCCGGTGTTTCCCAGCAGCGCGCGCCGCTGAGTTTTTACATACGCACTTATCCGCAGTACCCCACTGAGCTTGCGCTTCAGGCGTGCGCCTGCACTTCACAAGCAAGCTCTTGCACCTGATTGAAAACACGTTAGGAGGAACACTTATGCAAGGGATGATTATTTCATTGATTGTTGGTGCGGTGGCGGGTTGGTTGGCGGGAACCATGATGCGTGGTGGCGGTTTCGGAGTCGTCGGCAATATCATTGTCGGCATTGTCGGCGGCTTGCTGGGCGGCTGGTTATTCACCAGGCTGGGCATTTCAGGCGGCAGCGGATTGATCGGTTCGCTGGTGGTCTCAACCATCGGAGCCGCGATTCTGCTGTTTGTCGTAGGACTGATTAAACGCGCTTGAACGAGCGCATTCACGAACCGGGCGAAACGTGCTTTCGCCCGGTTCGTTTAATAGCTGTATCGCAACCTGTCAGGTTGCGAATGTCTCGCGGTTAAACAGCTTGAAGCATTCGCAATTCACCGCAACCTGACAGGTTGCGATACGGCTTTCGTTGATTATTTTGGTTGAGGTTTTATGCAGTATCCAAAACTTATTTCTTCGGTCTTTATCTTGCTGGCGTTGGTTCTGAGCAGTTTTGCCCAACAGCCTGCGAAGGTGCGCAAACCCGTCAAGAATCCGCCGCAATATCCGAACATCATTGATTTAGAAGGCCAGAACGCGCCGCCAGTAAAATCGGCTGTGCCAGCGTCAGATGCGCCAGCGACGGCGCAACAACCGGCGACAGAACCACTTGCCAGCGACGCGCTGGTCAAAGTGTTGCAAAGTCTGACGGGTGAAGTGAAAACTTTAGTCGGTGAGTTTCGTTCGATGAACTTGCGGCAACAGGCGCAACTCGAACTATCGCGGCTGACGCGGCTTGATTTGCGCATTGACCATTATGAACGGGAACTCAAACCTATCCGCGAACGCCTCGCCGCACTCGACGCCGAAGATCAGCAACTCAGTCTATTGATGACGCGCGAGAGTCTTTATGCGCAAACCCAAACCATCGGTACGATTGATCGTGACGCGACGATGAAGCAGATCAGAGCGCAACACGAATATCGGCAGAACCTCGTACGCAATGAGAAAGACCGCCTGAAACAAATCGAAGCCGATTTAGCGAAACAACTTGCGGCAGTACGCACGGTAGAAAGCGAAACCGAACAGCGGCTGCAAGCGACAGAAGCTGAACTGAAACGACCTTAAAGAAGTTAAAAGTTAAAAGTTAAAAGTGAAAGAAGACGATGGTCTTGTGGTCGTTCACTGTTCACTTTTAACTTTTAACTTTTTGGGAATCACTATGAACAAAGAACAAATGCAACGTCGCAGCTTTTTGCAAGGCGCGGCGATAACTGGTTTGAGCGCGCCTTTGCTTGCGCCTGAAACGTCGGCGGCTGAACCGCAACGTCCGGCGTTGGGGCAAGCGCGTCCGGTCGTAATTTCGAGCGCGAACTCAAACAAAGGCGCTGACGGTTCGACCTTCGATAGCGGCTTGGAGTGCGTCAACAAAGCGATGAGCTTACTCAAAGCGGGCGGCGATACGCTGGATGCCGTCGTCGCGGGCGTGAACGTGGTCGAAGACGATCCGCGCGATGATTCGGTGGGATACGGCGGCTTGCCTAACGAAGACGGCGAAGTCGAACTTGATGCGTGTGTGATGCACGGCCCGACGAATCGCGCGGGCGCGGTGGCGAGTTTGAAATACATCAAGAATCCGTCGAAGGTCGCGCGGCTGATCTTGCAACGCACCGATCACATCTTGCTCGTAGGCGAAGGCGCGCTGCGGTTCGCGGTCAAGCATGGCTTCAAGAAAGAAGACTTGCTGACTGAACCTGCGCGGCTGGCGTGGCTGAAATGGCGCGAAGGTTTGAATGACATTGACGCTTGGGGGCCAAGTCCGTTGAAAACGCCGGGCGATCTGAAAAAGGTTTCGCAAGTCGAACAGATGCAGTGGCTGACGCGCGAACAGATTGCGTTGAACGAATACATTCAAGACCGCGTGACCAATCGCCGCACGGGTACGATCAATTGTCTGGCGTTGAATGCGGCGGGTGATTTGTCGGGCGTCACGACGACTTCGGGGATGGCGTGGAAGATTCCCGGTCGCGTAGGCGATTCGCCGCTCATCGGTTGCGGCCTTTACGTTGACAATGAAATCGGCGCGGGCGGTTCGACCGGACGCGGCGAAGAGTGCATTTATATCAACGGCGGCCACACGATTGTTGAAATGATGCGGCAGGGCAAGTCGCCTACTGAAGCCTGTCTCGAAGCCCTCAAGCGCGTCTCGGCGCGATACGGTCACAACAAGGATGAGTTGAAAAAGTTCGGCTTGAATTTTTACGCGGTCAACAAAAAGGGTGAATACGGCTCGGCTTCGTTGTGGTCGGGCGGCAAGTTCACGGTTCACGATGGCAAGGAAGCGAAGGTTATCGAAGCCGCTTATCTTTATGAGCGGAAGGCTTAACAGCAGTTGTAACTACTCAGGCTACGGATACGGCCTGAGTAGTTACAACTGCTGTTACATCGTTGATCTGACAAACAGAATCGGGTCAAGGCCTTTGGCGAAAAGATACACGCGATTGCCGACGGCTGTGGCGGCCATCGCACGAGTAACGGCTCCGGGGTTGGGCAGTGTCACCCAGCCGCTCCACGTACCGGTTTTACTCGCTACGTTGACTTGCGGCACGTTTGAGCCGGGTATTTTGCTGAACACGTAAAGCTGTTGGTTGGCACTGACTGCCGCGACTGCTTCATCGGTACGCCCTGCACCGGGCAGTTCTGCCCAGGGCTGCCAGAATCCATCCACCGAACGCGCCTTGGCGAGAATGCGGCGTGAACTCTGCCCCTTAATGAAAACGTAAAGCTCATCCTGAAAGCTCGCTACCGTAGGCGTCACATTCGTATGTCCGCCGCCCGGCACTTGGTACCAGCCGCTCCACGCGCGTCCGCCGGGCGCAAGTTCGTTGAGATAAATTCCTTGATCTTGTCCTAACGCGCAAAGTACGAGGCGACCATTGACCACGGCGGTCGAGACGCCGGTGTTGGTCACAAATTCGCCAGGCACGTCGCGCCAGGGTTCTTCGGTGTATTCGTTTTGAATGTCTGAGAATACGCGGCACGTAATGCGCCCGTCGTTGCGTACGCCAAAACCGTAAACCAGTGCATTGTGCTGGCAACACGAAAGCGCGTGAGGCGTCGCCAATCGCTGAACCGGTGTGACGGGTTCGCGCCATTCGTCCCAACGGCCTGCGGGATCAACGCGGCGTTGCAGGCGTTTGGCTGCGACGGCGTTGGCGCGATTAGTCATCAACTGTATGTCGCCATAAACATCAGTGGTCGCCGCCGGAGCCAGTTCGGTCGTGAGATTGCCCGGCACGCGATCCCAGTTTTGCCAGTCGGGCATCACCGGTTCGTTCACGGCAAAGCAGCCTTGCTCCAACTCAGTGCCTTGCATGTTGAAACCCGCTGAAGTCCAGCGACCGGGTACGCGCGCGACTTGCTGCTGGGCGTAACGCGTCCCGTCCCATTGCACTTCAAACAACTCGCCGGTCATTTCGTTGACGATGACGAGGCGTCCCAGGCGATTCAAAAATTGCGAGGCGCTGACGCTCAGAATGCGGTTATCACGCGCGCGTTCGAAACTCAGTTGAGTTTGATAATAGGTTCCGCCGCGCGGTGGAATGAAGCTCAAATCTTCGGCGGCGTAACCAATATCGGCGAGTAGCGTAATTTCGCCATTAGCGTTGATCGCATAGATTTTGCCGCTCTCGGCGTCTTGATCGCCGCTGCCTTCGACGCCGACCAACAACTGTTTGCCCAGCGGCCCAAACGTAGCAGGCGCGACCACTGCGCCTTCGAGCCGTTTATTCAGCGAGATGAAAAATTCGGTTTGGCCTGTGCCATCTATCAGCACGATGTCGCCAGCGGTGGTGACAGCAATCAGGCGTCCGCCGAACATGCCTTCGGTGTCGAAGGTCAACGCACCCCACACCGGGCCTCTGCCGAATTCGCTGAATACATCGTCCAGCACTTCGCCGATGACCGAGAGCCGCGAGATTTCTGAGCCGTGGCCGCGCCCCAAAAAAATATCGCCGGGCACAAAGCCCGCCGCGATGACGAATTCGTTTTCAGGAGCGACGACGGTTTTGGTTTCGACCGAGCGATACATCGTGTAACCGTCGGCAAAGCGCGTGCGGCTGCCATTGCGTTCGACCCGATTCAGTATCTGAATGCGTGCCGCTGAATCAATGCGATAAGGCGAAAGCGAAACGATCAACGCATCGAGTTGCGGGTGATAAGCCATGCCCTTGGGATTGACCGTTTCGCCTGGACGCACCGACTCATCGAAATCGCCGGTCGGATTCACGAGTTCGGTGAACTGATAGGGAAAGCCTGACGGAGGCAGAACGATAGCGAGCGGCGTAGTGTTGCTTGCTGGCATGGATGAGTCCCTTTTACTTCGGTTGTTTCGCCGCCCATTTCACCGCGTTGACCAACATCGTTTGATAGCGCGCATCATTCCACACCGCCGAATTGTGGCCGGGTTCGCTATAGAACACGCGGCCTTTGCCGTACGTGCGATGCCACACCAACGGGAACGAATCAGGCTTGACGTTCGCGTTGCCTTCGACGGCGTGAATGCCTTTGACGCCTTTTTTGGTCATATCGGTTTTGGTAATGTCCATGCTCATCACGACTTTGCAATCTTTCGCGTTGAACTGCTTGTATTGATAAGTCTCTTCCATCCATTCAAACGAATCTTCAAAGTGTTTGGTCAGTGGGAACGCCTTGTCGTCTTTGCGCACTGTGACTTTGGTGTTCGATGTCCACGGATGCCCGTCGAAATAGCCGCCAATCAACTGACCGTACTCAGCCCACTTATAAAACGTATCGGTCGCGCTGTGGATGCCGATGAAGCCTTTGCCGTTCTTGATGAAATCGAGGAACAACTGTTTTTGCGCATCCGACCACGGCAGTTCACCGGTCGTATAGAAAATCAGCACGTCTACGTTTTTCAGGTTTTCGGCGTTCATCACGCTGACGGAATCCTGCGAGACGGTGACTTCAAAACCGTGCTTCGCGCCGAGTTCCTGCATGATCTTTTCGGACTCGGGCAGTACGCCGTGTTTGAAGCCTTTGCATTCGGTGATGTAAGTCACGCGCAGTTTCTTTTGCGCGTAAGCCGTCAGCGTGGCGAATGGAATCAGACAAAGCAGCAGTGCGAACAGCGTGATGCGTTGCAATAATTTGGTCACGGATTTCCTCTCCTCGAAATTGTTTACGGTTTGAACATTGGATTGTGCCAGAACGACGGTGCGGAGTTTAACTGAATTACAGGAAAGTTGGGAAGCTGCGCCCGCTGTCTTGCCTTTACCTCGTGTATGCCGGAAAGTTCCCGCCATCGCACATCAACCGTCACAACCGCGGCTGTCAAACTCAAAGGAGCTTTCCCTATGAGCCTTCAATCGTCCGTCAGACAAAACCATTTGGTCGTAGTGCGCAATCTGCGCGTTATCATTGGTACGTTGATTATCTTCAGCTTGAGCCTCGCTTTCTGGCAGGCGCAACGCGCCGAGGCTACGGCCAAGCTCCCGGCGAGTGCGCGCGACGCTGCGGCGACCTTCACCGTAAGCAACGCCAATGACAGCGGCGATGGGTCGTTGCGCAAGGCGATTCAGGATGCCAATGCGACGGCGGGCGATGACACTATCACCTTTGCTACGCCGTTTTTCAGTACGCCACGGACGATTACGCTCACGTCTGGCGAACTCGCCATCAACTCAAGCCTGACGATCAACGGCCCCGGCGCGAATCTGTTGACGATTGCGGGCAACAACGCCAGCCGCGTGTTCAATCTCGGCTCCGGTTTTACCGCAAGCCTAAGCGGGATGACCATCACCGGCGGAAATGCCTTCGACGGCGGCGGCATTCGCAACTTCGGCACGTTGACGGTGACCAACTCGACCGTCTCCGGCAATACGGCAACCGGCTTCGGAGCTGGCGGCGGCGGCATTTTTAACTTCGGCACGTTGACGGTGACCAACTTGATCATCTCCGGCAATACGACAAACGATAGCGGCGGCGGCATTTCCAACGGTGGCACGTTGACGGTGACCAACTCGACCGTCTCCGGCAATACGGCAGCATTAGGCGGCGGCGGCATTCTCAACATCGGCGGCAGTACGTTGACGGTGACCAATTCGACCATCTCCGGCAATACGGCAAACGGCGAAGGCGGGCGCGGCGGCGGCATTGAGAACTTTGGCAACCTGACCGTCACCAATTCGACCATCAGCGGCAATCGCGTGCCCAACGGGGATAACAACGGCGGCGGCATCTTCTCGAAATCAGCCGTAACCATCACCAACAGCACCATCACCAACAACTCGGCGGCGGGAGCAAACAGCGCGGGCGGTGTTGTCAGAAACAGCGGGACTGTCACCCTCCGCAGCAGCATCATCGCGGGGAATGTCAACAACGCCAACCAGCCGGATGTGGTTTCGTCCGCCAACCCCGGCGGCTTCACCATCACGTCCAGCGGCTTCAACCTCATTGGCAATCGCGGCGCAGTCGCCTTTAGCCAACCCGGAGACCAAAGCGGCGGGGCCGGCAATCCGATTCTCAATCCGTTCCTCGGCCCGCTGCAAAACAACGGCGGCACAACGCTTACGCACGCTTTTGCTTCGCTTGCCAGCACGGCGATTGATAAAGGGCATAGTTCCAACTCAAACACCGATCAACGCGGGGCAACGCGTCCGTTTGATAACCAGAACATTCCCAATGCGACCGCCGCAGGCGGCGACGGCTCGGACATCGGCGCGTTTGAACAACGTCAGTCATTGGTCGTCAACGTGCTGGGAGAGGGCAACGGCGACGGCATTTGCAATGCCGATTGCTCTTTGCGCGAAGCGATTGGGGCGGCGGCGGTGTCGGCCACAGAGGGCGATGCGATATTCTTCTCGCCGCTCTTCAACACGCAGCAGACCATCACACTCACCAGCGGAGTCGGCGCACTTACCATCAACAAGAACCTGTCCATCAACGGCCCCGGCGCAAACCTGCTGACGGTTTCGGGCAACAACGCCAGCCGTGTGTTTAATATCAACGCTGGCTTCACCGTTGCTATCTCCGGCTTGACCGTGACGGGCGGCAGAGCGCCGAATAATGAGTCCGGCGGCGGCATCTCGAACGGTGGCACACTAAGTCTCAGCAATTGTGTCGTTTCTGGTAACACCGCGCCAGGTATTGAGGTGGCTGGCGGAGGCATTTACAGCACCCGCACTTTAACCATCTCCGATTGTACGATTAGCGGCAACGCCAGCAGCGGCGGCGGCGGGATTCTTGTCTTTGGCGGGAGTATTAACATCACCCGCAGTACTATCAGTGGCAATGCCGCTACTTTTAACGGCGGTGGACTGCTCATACGAGATGCAAGCGGCAGTCTGATAAACACCACTATCAGCGGCAATATGGTAAGCGAAGCTGGCGGCGGCTTGTTATTCTTTAGCAATAGTGGCGTCCACACACTACAAATTACCAACTGCACAATTGTTAACAATACTGCGCCTGCGAATAGTACTGGCGGTATTTTGGTACTGACACAGCGGGGAGGTTCAACCGCTGCGATGACACTCCGTAATAGCATCATTGCCAATAACACAGCGTCCAATTTGTTAACAGGGACATCCGGCGGCGGCGCGGCGACTATCACTTCACTGGGTTTTAATCTGACGAGTGACAACAGTCTTCAGTTCATCAATCAGAGTACCGATTTCGTCAACACCGATCCGCTGCTTGGCCCGTTGCAAGACAACGGCGGCCCGACGCCGACGCACGTTTTGCGCTTCGGCAGCCGCGCGCTCGACGCAGGCCACAGTTCCGGCGCGATGACCGATCAGCGCGGATTGCTACGCCGCTTCGACATTCCCACCATCAACAACGAACCCGACAGCGACGGCGCAGACATCGGCGCGTTTGAAGCGCAAGCCGCGCCCGTGCAAGTGACGCCTACGCTGGCGATCAACGATGTCAGTAAGAACGAAGGCAACAGCGGTACGACGGCGTTTGATTTCACCGTCACGCTGTCTGAAACCAGCGTGCAAACGGTGACGGTTGATTATCTTTCGGGGGGAGGCACTGCGACGGCAGGCTCTGATTACGCGCCGGTCGAAGGGCGGCTGACCTTTACGCCGGGACAAACCAGCAAGACGGTGACGGTGCAGGTCAATGGCGATACGACAGTGGAACCGGACGAGACTTTCTTTGTGAACCTGCGGGCTCCGACCAACGCGACGATTGCCGATGCGCAAGGTATGGGTACGATTGTCAACGACGATCAACCGGCTTCGTTGATCGTACAAAATACTAACGACAGCGGCACGGGCAGCTTGCGTCAAGTGATTGCCGATGCTCCGGCGGGCAGCACGGTGACATTCTCTCCAACCGTCTTTAACGTAGTGCGTACGATCACGCTGGCGAGCGAAATCCAAATCACTAAAAGCCTGACGATCAACGGGACGGGTGCAAACCTGTTGGCGCTTTCGGGCAACAACGTCACGCGCGTCGTGCGCGTGCAAGGCAACCGCCTCAACGTCACGCTCAACGATCTGACCATTACGAGAGGCAGCGTTACGGCGAGCATCGGCGGCGGCATTCTCAGCAACAGCGGGTTGACGATGAATAGTTGCGTCATCGCCAACAACTTCGCCAGCACGAGCGGCGGCGGCGTTCATTTGCAACCCGGAGCCACCGGCATATTCACCGCGTGTACCTTTACCAGCAATGCGTCGGCGAGCGGCGGCGCGCTGTTTGTCGAAGGCACGGGCAACGATCTCATGCTGGCGCTGACCAATTGCACGATCAGCGGCAACACGGCGACGGCAACGGGCGGCGCGTTGATGCACACGGCGGCGAGCGGCAACAGCCTGACCGCCCTCACCAATTGCACCATCGCCAATAACGAAAGCGCCGACGGCGGCGGCATCTTCATTCGCGCGACGGGCAACGGCGCTACGCCGCGCGCGACGACGCGCAATTCGATTTTCGCCAACAACACGAATACGAACTTGCGCGTGCTGTCAGAAAACGGCGGTACGGCAACGATCATGTCTTTGGGTTACAACTTGACCACGGGCGCGGGCAGCGGCTTGCTCAATGCGACGGGCGATCAACTCAATGCGAATCCCTTGCTCGGCCCGCTGGCGAATAACGGCGGCCCAACACCGACGCACGCGCTGCTCGCGGGCAGTCCGGCGCAAGACAAAGGCCAAAGCTCAGGTTCGACCACCGACCAACGCGGCAACCCACGGCCTTTTGACGATCCAGCGCTTCAGAATGCGACGGACGGCAACGGCGCAGACATCGGCGCGTTCGAGCAAGGCCAGCAACTCTTTCCCGTGTCGTCGGCCAATTACACGACACCGCTCGCGCAAGAAAGCATCGCCGCCGCTTTCGGCGTCAGCCTCTCAAATGGCGTCGGAGTAGCGAGCGCGATTCCGTTGCCGACGAGCTTGAACGAAGCGAGTTTTATCGTGCGCGACAGCGTAGGCATGGAACGCCTCGCGCCACTGTTTTTCGCCGCGCCCGGTCAGGTGAATTTTCAGATTCCACCCGGCACTGCGTTGGGCAACGCGACGATCATCGCGCGGCGCAACGGTACGCCCACTGCTGGCGCAACGATGCTAATCAATGCGGTTGAACCGGGCTTGTATACGGCGAACGCGAGCGGGGCGGGTTTGCCCTCCGCCCTCGCTTTTCGTCTCAAAGCCGACGGCAGCCAGTTGTTTGAATCGGTGGCGACTTACAACGCGGCAGCGCAACGTTTCGATCCCGTACCCATCAATCTGGCTCCGGCGGGTGACCGGGTGTTTCTCATTCTTTATGGCACGGGCATTCGCTTTCACGGCGGCCTCAACAACGTCAAAGTCAATATCGCCGGTCTCACGCTCGACGCGCTCTTTGCCGACAATCCGGGTGGGTTCGTCGGCCTCGATCAAATCAACAGCGCCGAATTACCGCGTTCCCTGATCGGACGCAAAGAGACAGAAGTCACCGTGACCGTGGCGGGCAAGACGACTAACAAAGTGACGGTGGTGATTCAGTAGCCGCTGACAAACAAAACGGCGGCGCGGATGACTTCTTGAAGCCATCCGCGCCGCCGTTGCTATCGGCGTCAACCTGTTCGTCTTTCGCTTTCTGTTTATGACCGATAGGCTTCGCGCCCGACGCCCTGCACCGGAATGCCTTGCGCCGCAAGGACTTCGTTTTGCAGCGCGTACATACAAGCCGCCGCTTCATCAATCTTGCGCGTGAAGGCAATCGAACCTTGCAGGATGGGTTTGAGTTTCGCTTGGTCCTGAATGCGCGCTTTCGGATATTCGTGTTCGACGATGAGGAAGGTGTTCTCTACGTCGAGCTTGAGCAATTCGCGCGCAGCGAGTTGATGATCGAGCCAATCCACCGTGCGGTTTTGCAGATAAGCCAGCGGGTCGTGTTTTGCCGTACCCGGCAATTCGTGTTCGCACAGCACGACTTGTTTCTTCCAGGCGTTGAGTAAGTCAGCCGGATTCGCCGAAGGTTCGCCGTTGACCATATCGCCGCGTTCGACCGTTTGCCCGCCGTAACCCCACGCCGACACGCCTTTTACATCGGTCACCTGGCCTTTGACGTGAAAGCCGCCAATCAAAAAGTTGTAGCCCGTGTCTTTCAAATACTGAAAGATCGAGCGCGTATCCTGTCCCATCAAGATCGCGTGCGACGGGTCGTAGTGAATGCGGAACTGATCGCCGACTTTGTGTTTCTCACAAATGCGATGCAGCGCGATCCAAGTGCCCGGCGTATAGGCGATGTTGTTGTGCCAGTTATCGCCGGGAACCCAGCCGGGCATAGGGCATTGTTCGTTGCGATAAACCAGGCCGCGCGCTTTGCACTCTTTCAACAGCGGAATGAAGTTCTGCTCGAAATCAATCAGGTTCGCATCCATGTTGAGTTGCTGATTGCGTCCGATGAAACCGCACACGGCTTCGACGCCGAGCGCGGCAGCGGCATCCATCGAGCGAATCATGAAATCGTGCTTGCTCTTACGAATCGCCGGATCGTGATGAAGCATGTTGTCGAAATAGCCGACATCTGAAATGCCCATCTTGTATTGCTTCATCGCGGCCAACACCCGCTTGGCGCGTTTCTTATCGAAAGGCTTGCGCAAGTCCAGCGTATTCGCCACCGGATCGAGCATCGCTTCGGGCGGAATGTCAGATTGATCGGGATGGACAGCCGCCGAAAGCTGGATGTAATTGACGCCCAATTGGCTGGCAAATTCCATCCATTCTTCGACGGCGAGATCGGGGTCGGCATCGCGTTTCTTGCGCGGCGTGAGTTCTTGCAACGCGGCGGTCAAGACGCCGACTTTCATGAATTTCGGTGCAAAGCCTTTGACGGAATTTGCTTTAGC